>DASRAA010000124.1:0-3369 GCA_035638375.1 Binatia bacterium
AAGCGGTACGTGAGCTGGGTTCAGAACGTCGCGAGACAGTTCGGTCCCTATCTGATGTGGGCGTAGGAGATTTGAGAGGGCCTGTCCTTAGTACGAGAGGACCGGGATGGACGAACCTCTTGTGTTCCAGCTGTCATGCCAGTGGCACGGCTGGGTAGCGAAGTTCGGTTGTGATAAACGCTGAATGCATATAAGCGTGAAGCACTCCTCAAGATGAGATCTCCCAACCCGTAAGGGAAACGAAGGGCACACGAAGACTACGTGTTTGATAGGCTGGATGTGAAAGTGCAGTAATGCATGTAGCTTACCAGTACTAATCGCCCGTTCGGCTTGACCATAAAATTTACTTGGCGTCACCTCCTCCCATAAAACCCGCAGAACTCGGCGGAAAATGGGCCTTGCTGGAGAAATTGCCAGCATTGCAGGGGAGCGTGCAGGGTGTCGTTGATTCGAACATTCGACACCCGTCGCCTTGAGTGGGCGCTTTGGTGGTGCGGGCCATTCAGGCCCGCGTTTAGCGAAAGCTCAGGGCACGGCTTCGGCCGTGCCGGCAAAGTCCACAATTAGTTTTCCTGATGCTATTCAGTTGTGAAAGATCGTCCGACCATGGAGTTCGGGCAAGATCGGTTGGAGCCCGCCTGCAAGCGTGCATCAGGTGCCGATTTTTTGAAAGGGCACGGCTTTGGCCGTGCAGACGCCCTCTCTATGAACAGGGGCTTTAGCCCCGGCCGTCAGGCGAAGGTTCTTTGATATTGGCGCTGAAGCTTTTGAAAGGGAATATTCTGCCTCAGGGCACGACTTCAATCGTCTTGTAGACCCAGCCCTCCAAGGACTCGGGCTTTAGCCCCTGAGATCCCTCACACAAAAAGCTCGGGATTTCGGCTGCGGCTCAGACCCCGCAAGCGCCCTCAAGATCGACGTCCAGGTCCTGCGTGACACTACGCTGGGGGCCGAGTGGTTCGCCCTAACCGAGCCCACGTCAACGAAGCCGGTGATTTTACCGCGTGGGAAATACCCGTTCCCATCCCGAACACGGAAGTCAAGCCACGCCGGGCCGATTGTACTGTGCGCGAAAGTGCATGGGAGAGTAGGTCGTCGCCGACATAAATAGAGGCCGTTCGCGATAAGCGAGCGGCCTCTTCCTTTTGTGTTCCTTCGCTTCGCTA
This sequence comes from Binatia bacterium, assembly GCA_035638375.1. Lineage (GTDB taxonomy): Bacteria > Acidobacteriota > Terriglobia > Terriglobales > Acidobacteriaceae > DASRAA01. The sequence goes on from DASRAA010000124.1 coordinate 1,167, forward strand.
AGGATTTCACGTGCAGGCTCCCGCTGCGCTCACGCCTGCAAAACGGGCTCAATATGAATCACCGGCCATCCAGAGAGACCTTGGTGGCGGTTTCCTTTTTTTGGTTTTGGTTATGCTTGCGACAGGCAGTCTCGAGTGGAGACACTGCTAGTCCTTTCAAAAACTGCCCTTCGAACTGACGGCAGGCTGACAGCTACGAAGAATTTAGCGGCATACAGGTAATCCTCTCCAGATTTATCAACGATAGGAGTTGAGGATGCTTTCGCCGCTGCTTGGTCGGCGAGGACCTGAATATAGCTTGCGCAGCTCTAGCGAGGTCGGATATTCGCTGTTGTCCAAGCAAACTATGAATTCAGGTTCCACGCGCTTCATGTTGGTCAGTCTGAGATATCCTTGATCGATGCCTGAGCCGACCGAAGCCTCAGTCATTCTCAACGGCATCTCGCTCCACTACGAACTTCGCGGGGAGGGCATGCCGCTGCTCCTGCTCCACGGCGGCACCGGATGCCATGCCGACTGGGCCTACGCCGGTCGCGAACACTTCGAGCGCGACTACCGATTGATCATTCCCGATGCCCGCGGGCATGGGAGTTCGAGCAACGATCAGCCGACCATCAGGCATCGCCAGTGCGCGCTCGACACGCTGGCCCTGCTCGACCTCCTCGCTATTCAGCGCTGCAAAGCCGTCGGCGTCAGCATGGGCGGCAACATCCTGCTGCACATGGCAACCTTGCAGCCCGAGCGCGTTGAAGCGATGGTCGTGGTCAGCTCGACCATGTACTTCCCCGAGCAGGCCCGCAAGGTCATGGCCGCTATTCCAGCGCCGGATGACCAGCCTGCTTCCGAGTGGGAGACGATGCGCAAGCGCCATCATCTCGGGGACCAGCAGATTCGCGCCTTGTGGGAGTGGGCTCATTCGCTAAAAGACAGCTACGACGACATGAATTTCACACCCGCCGATCTCGCAAGAGTTCGCGCGCACACCCTGATCGTGCAGGGCGACCGGGATTTTCTCTACCCGGTCGAAATTTCGGTCGAGATGTACCGCGCGATCCCGAACTCCGCGCTCTGGATCGTCCCTGGCGGTTCACACGGCCCCATCTTCATGGACAAATCTGAGCAGTTCGCGAAGACCGCGCTGGATTTCCTGCGCGGCTAGCCCGTTCACATTTTGGTGACAAAGACCGCCTTGGAAGCAGCTAACATTTTGTGCCTATGTGAATCATCAGGAGCCATCATGGGTGAGCTGAAAGAATTCCCCTACGAAACCCGGCTGAACGTTCTCTTCCCCGCGTTGAAGGTCATCGACGAAAAGGCTGTCGCCGATGCAAGCACATACAAGTGGTTTAACCAAACGTTGTGTGAAGTGAACGATTCCGTTGTGCGCTTAGGAGTCGTCGAAGGCGAATACCACTGGCATAAGCACGAGAAAGAAGATGAGTTCTTCTACGTCGTCGAAGGACGCCTGTTCATCGATCTGGAAGATCGCACCCTCGAACTCCGTCCGCGGCAAGGAGTCGTAATCCCCAAAGGCGTGATGCATCGCCCCCGTGCTCCGCAACGGACTGTGATGCTGATGGTCGAAACGAAGAGCGTGGTTCCTACGGGAAGCTGACCTTCTGCCCGTAAAGCGAGAGCTTCGCGATTGGCAGTATACTTGCAGCACTCGGCCGGCCTTAGGAATGGGGCTCCGCGGTGACAAAGGCTGGCTGATCGCAATTCCAGAAGACCGCCGGATCTCAACCGTTCACTATCACGCTGCGCAATCGATCGCGTGCCCAGCATTCGAACCGCACCGCCTAGCAGGGCGGCACCTCAGGAGAGATGATGATGCAAGCTCGGAAAGTCGGTTTCTTCACGGCCATGCTCGCAGCAATGGTGCTGGCTGTTACTCCATTCGCTAGCGCCAGCGCCTTTTCCAACGTGTTCGTCTACGGTGACAGCCTCTCCGATACCGGAAACATCTTCACCTTCAGCAAAGGCGCCATTCCGCCTTCGCCTCCCTACTACCAGGGCCGCTTCTCCAACGGCCGGCTTGCTCCTGAGTACCTAGCCGCCATGCTACACGCCCCGCTCACCAGCTTCGCCTGGGGAGGCGCGACCACCGGCGTCGGCAACTCGGGCGACGGCGGCTCGCAGACAACCTTCGGCAGCTTCGGCCTGCCCGGAATGGAAACTCAGGAAGTTGCAACGCTGGGATCGA
>DASRAA010000125.1:0-9348 GCA_035638375.1 Binatia bacterium
CCTCTGCCCTGACTCCACAAGCCGCACCGCCTCCAGCTTGAACTCCAGCGTGTACCTGCCTCGTTTTCCGTTCCTCATCCACGTTCCCTTTCCGCTATTAAAGCAGTTTGCTAAGGGATACGTTTTGCGGGGGCAAGCTCATTGAGGCCGTTATCCAGGACCCAATTCTCGCCAAGATAAGGTAATGGGGATGCCGCATAAACCTGGAAACCAGAATCATTCCACGGGTACGGATCTGCGCCGCTCACGCCCAAGTCTGCCTGGCATGGAGTGCGATCGTTCGAATCCAGTTGAAGGCAAAGTGCTTCCCATTCCCAGCCAGGGCTGATCATTGGCCGGAATGGATCTCCGTACCCGAACTGTTGTCGATGATCGTGGAAGCCAGAAGATTGCCGTTCGCGTCAAAGAGACCCGCTCGGTGGAAAGTGAGAAACGTGAGCGGAAAATGCCGCATAGCAGCCAAGGAAATTTACTCGGATGTCCTGGTTGGCAACAAAAACTTCACCAAATGTCCAGTTACCCTTGGTCCATTACAGAATTCCTCCCAGTGCTGCAAGGTTCCACGCCTCGATTCCACAGCCAAGAACTGCCATTGGCAAAGAAAGAGCCAGCAGTAGCGCAAGGAAACCAATCGTGTATTTCGTCACAACTCGTTTCTCTTTTCCAGAGAACTTGGTGAGAATATTGCTCCACGACGGCCACTTCTTCCCAATTTCAAATACGTCGGATCCTGGCTAACGAAGCACGGACAGGCCATCGCACTTGATCACCACGACCTGCCATAGGGCTCGTCCCTTTTCCAACAGCTATAATGAACGGACAGATGCGGATCGCTTCGGTTCTTTTCCTGACCTTCTCTCTTACGTTTGCCGGCCCTGCACAGGATGCCGGTCAGCAACCTTTACCTTCAGCACCCTCGGCCGGCAAGTACCCAGCCACTCAACCGACCTCTCCGAGCAATCCGGCACCTCCTCCGGCGCCGACCCCAATGCAATCCGCGCCTGCGGCGCAAACCGGCAACTCTCCTGCGCCTCAACAAACGCCTACCGCAGCGGCGCCGGCGGCACAGCCACAGCAGACGCCGCCCGCCCAGCAGCAGACTGCGCGGCCACAGCAGATGCCGCCAGCTGGCGCCAAGCCGCCCAGCGATCAAGAGGAGAAGCTCACCACCATCGTCAAGCAGGTAGACGAAGTGAACGTCGTCTTCACTGTCACTGACAAGCGCGGGAAGTTCATCAACGACCTCACCAAGAGCGATTTCCAGGTGGTCGATGACAACAAACCGGCGCAGCAGATTCGCTCATTCCGCGCCGAAACCAACCTGCCCTTACGGGTCGGCTTGCTCATTGACGCCAGCAACTCGATTCGGGACCGCTTCAAGTTCGAGCAGGAATCGGCCATCGAGTTCCTGAACCAGATCATTCACCAGCAGGACCAGGCCTTCGTTCTCGGTTTCGACACTACGCCCGAAGTCACGCAGAATTTCACCAACAATACCGAAGCGCTGGCTAAGGGAGTGCGGAAGCTGCGGCCTGGCGGTGGCACGGCGATGTACGACGCCATCTATTACGCCTGCCGCGACGAAATCATGGCCAAGGACAAAGGCAATATCGAGACCCGCCGCGCCATCATCTTATTGAGCGACGGTGACGACAACCAGAGCCGGGTGTCGCGCGAAGAGGCGGTCGAAATGGCGCAGAAGGCCGAAGTCATCATCTATACGATTTCGACCAATACCAGTGGGCAGAAGTTGAAGGGTGACAAAGTGCTGGAGCACTTCGCCGACGAAACCGGCGGGCGAGCGTTCTTCCCCTTCAAGATTCAGGACGTATCCGACGCATTTTCGCAGATTCAAGACGAGCTGCGCAGTCAGTATGCGCTGTCCTACAAGCCGGCTGACCTACAGCCGAACGGTAAATATCACAGTATTCAGATTCTGGCTGATAATAAGAAGTACAAGGTACGCTATCGCAAGGGGTACTACGCACCTTTGCGATAACATAGCAAACATCATGCGGCCGGTCGTTCGTGCTCAACTCGATTATTACGCGGTGCTGGAAATCGCGCCTGCTGCCGGTACCGCAGAGGTAAATGCGGCTTTTCGCCGGCTCGCGTGGCGCTGTCATCCTGACCGCAATCACGCACCGGGCGCGACCCTACAGTTTCAGGACATCAATGAGGCCCATCAGGTCCTGAGTGATCCAATCCGTCGTGCCGAGTATGACGACAGGTGGCATCGGCGACCAACTCGTGTGCATGTCACTCCACCGCCTGCTCGCCACCGCTATCGCCGACGCTGGCACAGGCATACGCACCTGCGGGTTGTCATGCTCGGTATTGCAGCCGTGCTGTTTGTTTCCAGCGCCTGGGCGATGATCTTCACTGCCATGACAGCGGCCCGCTCTTCAGGATGGAGCTACACGTATGACTACCCGGCCGGCGCGGTCTCGCATGTTGCTCCCAGTAGTGGATTCTCGATGGAGATTTTTCCGGTGTCGTTTATCGATCAAAACGGCCAACTGGCCACAGCATGGGAAACGGAAGTGCGGAACTGCTACGGCGGAACAACTCGGCTATCGAGTTTGAGCAATTCCCCCGCACCGACGCGGTTCGCTTTCGATTCCACTACACAGAATTAAAGGTAACTAATCTGAACCTATCTCCTGACTCAGCCTTGAAAAGGCTTGGCTTCAGGCTGGCCGTTATTTAGACTGTCCCAAAACTTGGCATCATCCTGAGCGGAGCGCCCGCCAACTCAGTATCAGTGTGAAAGCGTCGGCAGATGAGCTACTCTGACTCCATCACCAGGTAACTGAGCCCGCCCTCGCGTTCGACCTGCAGAACGATGGCGTCTCCAGAATGCACGTTCTGAAGTGCCTGTTTCAGGCTTGCGATGTCTTTAATGGGAGTGGTGTTCACGGAGTGAATGACGTCGCCGGGCTCCGGCCCCTCGCCCAGCAGCGTAGCGCTGGGTGTGCGCGCTGCCACAATCACTCCTGAACGAACGCGCAGATCAGGCAGCGACTGCTTCAGCTCGTCGTTAATCGTAATGCCCACAATGCCAAGCCGTTCGACCACATTGCCCGGACCGGTCACCATATCGGCAAAGCGCTGCGGATCGTCAGGGCGCTCGGTCACCCTGACTTCGACGGTCTGTTCCTGGCCATCCCGAAGTATGGCGATGGGCGCCATCTGCCCGATCTTGTAGCTAAAGAGGATGGTGGCAAACTCTTTCACGTCCCCTACAGGTTTGCCTCCGATACTGGTGATGACCTCGCCAACCTTGAGACCCGCCTTCTCAGCCGAAGAATCTGGAATGACGTCCTCTAGCAGCACTCCATGATTTCGCGGCAGTTTCAGCCCCTCGGCGAGGTCGGGAGTAATGGTCTTCAGATACACACCGATCTGCCCGCGATGCACATGCCCTTCCGTCCGAAGCTGGTCATAAATATTGCGCACCACGTTGCTGGGGATCGCGAAGCCCAGCCCCTCGCTTCCGCCCGATTCCGAAAGGATGAATGTATCGATGCCGACAACATGTCCGTCCACGTCTACCAACGGCCCGCCGCTGTTTCCCGGATTGATGGGGGCGTCAGTTTGAACGAACGTCGTCGGATTGTCTTCGCTGACCTGGCGCGCGGTAGCGCTCACCACACCCATAGTCACCGAATTCTCCAGCCCTTGCGGGCTGCCGAAGGCAAACACCACCTGGCCTTGCTTCAGCTTGTCTGAGTCGGCGAGTTCCAGCGCCGGTAGATCCTTGGCGTCAATCTTCAACACCGCCAAATCAGATTGCCGATCAACACCTAGGACGGTCGCACTGACTGGGCCTGCCGGCTGCGAACCGTCGCCGGCGCGCATCTCCAGTCCTGGCAGTCTCACGCGGATCTTGCGCGCGCCTTGTACCACATGCGCATTGGTGACAATGTATCCATCGGAGGAAAGAATCACCCCCGCACCGATTGCCTCTTGTGGTTCGAATAGGGCCGTATCGCTGGCCTGCTTCTCAGTCTTGAGCCCGTATCCCGTGGCCACAATCTGCACCACGGATTTCGTTACCTTGGCGGTCAGTTCCTGGATGGATTCGCTGAAAAGATGTAGCGGATCGGCGCGCAACGGTGTCGTGACCGGTGCCGATTGAGCAGGCTTTTCCGTCTGTGCTGATGCACTGGCTGGTGCGCACACACTCACGGCGAGTGATAGCATCACAACCGGGAAACTGCGGAAGAAACAACTCATGGGGAAAGATTTCTCGCACGAAAGGACTGTCACGATATTACCGCAGCTCAAGCTCTTAATTTACAAGACCTTTCGTTAAATCGATTCGGGGAAGGTAAGCGTCAAAGCCTGCGGAAATACTCTTGTACGATTACAAATGAGTCAGGCTACGACTTGACACCCTGCAAATAGGTCCTGCTTCCGCGACAACAACGAGTCAGGGGACGACTTCAGTCGCGCCGCGAGACGCTCCAAATACATCAGGATTTAGCCCCTGAGGCTAGTAATCGCATCGGCTTACCTCTATCTTCACTCCGCGCCATGCAAACGTTCCAGAATCCTTACTCTTCGGTTAAGGTCGATATAACTCCGTAATCTGCTCCACTAGCTTTTTCGGTTGCAGGTCGTCTCGATTGCACAAAATGATTACGGTCAGCCCTTCTTCAGGAAACCGTTCGATCACCGTGCGAAAGCCGGTAGTCGACCCGGTGTGCCAGGTCCGCTGCCGGCCCTTGTAGGCATCGAGATACCATCCGAAGCCGTATTGCGTCGCATCGCCGACTTCGGTCTTGGCTCCACCCGGAACGTTCACCGGAGTGTAGGCCGCCTGCATCTCGGCAGCGCTCAGAAGTGTGTGCGCGCGGAGCGCGCTGTCCCACTTCGCCAGGTCTCGCAGATTGGAATAGATTCCGCCGTCGCCCAGCACCGCCGAGGTCGAGCTTTGGTCATTTTCAACCCATTTGCCATCCTTGTAGGTATATCCAAATGCACGCTGCGGTACTTCATTCTTCCCTTTTTCGTAAGCGAGTGTATTCGACATCCCCAGCGGCTCGAAGATCCTTTCGTGGAGGAATTTGGCAAATGGCTTTCCCGATACCTTCTCGACGATCATCGCCAGCATCGCATAACCGGTATTGCTATAGCGCCATTGAGTACTCGGCTGAAAGTCTGTGGTGGTCTGCTGTTCCATCAGCGCGAGTATCTGCGCATCGTGGATCTGTGGAATCTTCTTCTCATCCGCGCCAGGAAATTGCGCTGCGTAAAGATCTTCGTAGTCCTTCAATCCGGAGGTGTGATTCAGCAGGTTGCCGACGGTAATCCCGCTGCCATACGCAGGAAACTCAGGAAAAATCTTTGTGAGCGTGTCGTCGTAACTCAGCTTGTGATCATGCACCAGCAGCATGATGCAGGTCGCCGTAAATTGCTTGGTGAACGATGCCAATCGAAAATCGGTGGTTGGCGTATTCACGGCGCCAGTTTCAAGATTGGCGAGACCGTACCCGCGCTCGAATACAGGCTTGCCGTTCTTGAGCACGACCACAGCTAAACCGGGCGATTTGCCGGCTACCAGAGGCTGAAAGATCGTATCCAACTGGGTTGCTGTGGGAGTTCTATTTATTGTTTGCGCAATCACCGAAGAAGATGTGGCGGCCAGAAGAACGATGACGACCAAGCTGTCGCGCCATGCCTTCGTTGCCAATGTCATGAAATCGGAACAAGTATCACGAGTAGCGGTCCGCGACCGCCGTGGACGCGGCCGCGACCTGAGACCCAACCAGGCTGCGCTCCAGGGTTGCGGCAACATGCTCCGGCACCATGCGCCCGCAATTTGCCAGCCGATACCATTCGCCACGCCAGTTGATCCGTCGCCCCGCATAGCTGGCGCACCAGAACACGAATCCCATCAAGTCGCGCAGCGGATACAACCATGCCAGTCGAGCGGATTGCTTATCGCGGACCACACCCCAGCCGGCCACAAGCGACAGCAACCAGCGATTCAAACACGCCGCCGCAAACAGCCCAACGCCAAGCACCCAGTGATGCAATACCCCACCCGCGACCAGCGCCAGCACACCGAAAGGCATCGCAAACGTCAGTCCGGTGCCGGCGTGTCCGGCGCGGCGAGAGCAGCGAGTACTCTTCATCCACCGAATCTGGTGTTGCACCGAGCAAGCAAACTCGCGATTGATGACCACGTGGTCGATCACGTGATGCGACATCACCACCTGTAGTCCGATGCTCGCCACTTCCCTGCCCAGAATGTAGTCATCGGAGCAAAAATCAGCCAGCGGTTGAAAGCCTCCAATCGCCTCGAGCGCATCGCGCCGGATCGCCATGGTGGGCCCAAGCGCGAATTTCATTCCTTCCAGCAGGTTTGCCACGATCGCACCGGCCGTCATCTCCACGCTCATGCCGAGCGCTTCCAGCTTCGACCAGACTCCTCCGGTGGACCTGCCGCGATACAGGCAGGTCACCAATCCATTGCGCGGATCGAGAAGCGGCTGCACGACCTCAGCGACGTAGTTGGGATCGACACTCACGTCGCTGTCGCTGATGATCAGGTAATCGTGCGAGGCGTACTCATACATTCTCACCAACGAACAGACCTTGGCATTCGCTCGCCATGGTTCTCCCACGGCCACGATTTCTACCGGCACCGAGGGATAGCGCGCGCTCACACGCCGCACCACGTCCAGAGCGGGGTCATCCAGATGTCGCGCGCCAAAAATAATCTCGTAGCTGGGATATTGCTGCTCGAAGAAGCTGGTGAGGTGCTCTTCTAGTCCGGGTTCCATCCCGCAGACTGGCTTCAGCAACGTCACCGGCGGAAACGACGCGTCGTTGCCCCTTACGCGTTTCCTCTCGCGACGAAACCGGGCAGCGGCGATCGCCACCAGCACCAGGTACCCCGTACTCGTCAATAACCCTGCTGCCCCGACCAGCAGCAGCAGCCACCAAACCGTCATCCCTCACTCCCGAAGCGCACGCCTAACTGCTGATGGCAGGCAGGCGGACTTCGCGCCCCCTGCATCCACTAAACCCGCGACCGCTGCGCTAGTTCTTCCTTCCGATAGCGCAGGGCCGTAACTATACTGTTTACGACATTATACGGGAGTGCGTATGTCTGCGATCCAGCAACACCCTACTTTTACTGCGGAAGAACTTAGCGTCCATCCCCCAAAAAGGCTATTGTTCGGCCCCGGCCCCACGCAGGTGCATCCTCGAGTATATGAGGCCATGGCGCAGCCCGTCGTCGGACACCTCGACCCTTACTTCTTCGAGATCAGCCAGGCCAACCAGCGCATGCTTCGCCACGTGTTTGGTACCGAGAATGAGTGGACCTTCGTCATCTCGGCTACTGGCAGCGGTGGCATGGAAACCACCATCACCAACTTTGTCGAGCCTGGCATGAAGGTCGCCGTCTTTGCCAACGGCTTCTTCTGCGACCGCATGAGCGAGATGGCCAGGCGCAACGGCGCCGAGGTCGTCCGGTTCGAGAAACCCTGGGGAGAGGCTTTCGACGACACTGAAGCAGCCGAGTTCATCCACCGCGAGAAGCCCAGGGTCGTGATGTACGTCACGGCCGAAACTTCCACAGGTGTCTATCAGCGCGGCGAGGCTATCTGCCAGGCGGCGCACGAGGTTGGCGCGCTGGTCATCGCCGACTGCGTCACCTCGCTCGGCGCCATGCCTGTTCACATAGACAAGACCGACATCGACATCGCCTACAGTTGCACCCAGAAGGGGCTGAGCTGTCCTCCGGGACTGTCGCCCGTGACCATCTCTCCTCGCGCAGCGGAGTGGCTACAGGCACGCAAGTCGGCCAACCGCTCCTGGTACTTCGACATCAAACTCATCTCCGATTACCTGCTGGTCTCGCACCGCTATCACCACACCGCCTCAGCAACGCTTTTCTACGCCCTTCATGAGGGCTTGAGCCTCATCGAAGAGGAAGGTCTCGCGCACCGTTGGGAACGGCATCGCCAGGCGCACTGTGAGTTCGTCAAGGGTATTGGAGACCTTGGTCTGACCATGCTCGTGCCTGAGGAGTACCGCATCTGGAACCTCAACACGCCGCGCGTGCCGGAAGGTGTGGATGACGCCAAAGTGCGCGCCGCGCTGCTGCACGACCATGGCATCGAGATCGCAGGAGGCTTCGGCCCGCTGGCGGGCAAGGTTTTCCGCATCGGAGTAATGGGACCGCTGGCCACGCGCGACCATGTGCAGGACTTCCTGTCCAAGTTCGCCGACGCGCTGCGCGCCGCGGGTTACAAAAGTTGAGGCGTTTAGCAGGCGTGGCTTTGAGCTAGTTGAAGGGGAAGCCTGCTGCCGAGCCCCTGAGCGAGCGCAGCGAGTCGAAGCACACTGGACGCCGAGTCATATGGAACTTAGATTTTCACCACAGAGGCACCGAGACGCTGAGGTACTCAAATCTTTTCAGTGCCTCAGTGTCTCTGTGGTTCATCCATAACTTGATGGCCGCACATCCTCTCAACACCGGAACTGTTCCCCTGCTCGTCTACGACGGCAACTGTGGTTTCTGCGCGCGCTCGGTGCAGTTCATTCTGCGATACGAACGGCGGCACGACCTGAGGTTCGTCCCTCGCGATTCGGAGTTGGGCAAAGACTTGCGCCGCCGATTCCATCTCGAAGCCGTTGAATCGATGCTCTGGATTGCCGACGGCAAAGCCGAGACCGAATCCGGCGCAGTGCTGAACGCCGCAAAATACGTCGGCGGAATCTGGGCGCTGCTCGGAGGAATTGGCTCGATTGTTCCGTCTCCGCTGCGCAATTGGGCATATCGTCTGATCGCGCGCAATCGCCGTCGACTGTCGTCAGGAATGAAGAGCTGTTTCGTCCCAACTCTGGAACAGCGCGCGCGCTTCTTGAGCTGAGCGTTGTTCTTTTGGTTAGTGAACCCGCTCCTGTCCCGGCGGAGAGGGCGTTGTCAAAGGAAGGCGGTAGCAGCCAGTTAACAGCAGCCATTCGCCATTTGAGTGGGAAGGGAGAAAAGAGTTTCGAGTTTCTACAGGAGTTTCGACTGGGAAGCGAATGCCATCCCTGGAACCCAACAGCGGCACTTCGTGGGGAACCCGACGCGCGCGCGCCGTCCTGGCTCACGATGGCACCAAGTGAGTTTTTCTTCGAGACGGGGAGCGCAAGAGTAGGTTAGTGCACCGGAGCCGTGGTTGGCGATTCGGGCACAATGATAAATTCGATGACAATTTCGTCCTTCACGCGAACGGTTCCGCCGGCGATCTTGACCGGAGTAATGCCGAAGTCGGTTTGCTTCAGTGTCACTGTGCTGGTGTACTTGCCCTCACGCCAAGCAACCGGCACGGTCAGCAA
>DASRAA010000126.1:0-13096 GCA_035638375.1 Binatia bacterium
CGTGTATTTGTGCCGGAGTACACTATTCGGTCGCATGACAACATGGAAACCACTTCCGTTTACTTCGCTTGTTTTCATTCAGAGCCGCAACAACCCAATGACTGCTCAGGGCGATACGCCGTCGTAGAGCAGGCGATAGCAAACGGCGACTGGCCCTACGACAACGGCGACGACCCTTCGTTTTAAATCGCTCGGAGGTCATCTGGCCCCAGTGTTTTCCAATCCAAGAATGAGCCTGAAGGAAGAGGAAAGGCAGGAAGGCGATAGGGCTCCTTTCAGAAGGTTTGGGGAAGCAGTTTAGCAGGCCCAGCGAGAAGCCGGGGAATGGAGCGCGAGGCAAGGGGGCGGCGTTGAGCTCCCTTGCCTCGCTAGCCTCTTTGTGAAAACTATGCCGGCTTTCGCAATCTTTCAAACAACCGGTGCTTGGCTTGTTGCATGAGTCTTGCTGCATCGGTGTCGCTGTGAAGCTTGCTGATGCGTTTCAGAGTGGCCAAGCTAAGTCCATGGCGAAGGTATTGTTGTGCATTGGGCAGCGATAAAAGAGTTTCCAACGGTGTTTGGTAACGACGATAACGTCGGCGTTTTCGCCCCTTAGCATCCATTTCCACATCTGCCTGTGCGCAGGGACGATGGTAGTTCAAATACGGATTCAGGTGAGCGGTGTAGAACTGCTGGATCAGGTCGGCGTGCTGCGCCGGAATGTGTCCCCATCCCATGTGCTTGCGCACGATGGCGCCGTTTTTGCTCTCCGCCAATCCGTTATCGTTGGAATGGCGCGGACGGCTTTTCGTTTGTTGAATCATCAACTTGGTTAACAACTTGGCCACAGTTTGATTGATGAACTCGCTGCCATTATCGGAATGAAAACCGTGAATGACGAAGGGAAACTGAGGCAACATGCTGGCCAGCACCGGCTCCAGATATGCCTCCGAGATGCGCTCCACGGAAGCTACGATTTCCCATTGCGTGACCTCATCGACGGCGTTGATGTGATACACGCCTTTAGTATTTTCCGTGTCACCCTGATGTACGGTGTCTACGCGCAAATAGCCGGGGCGACCTTTGGGATCAGGCCGACGGCGCTCGCCGATGGGTATCGTCGTAGGGCGCGTCTTCTGGTAATTCCTGCGTCGTTGGCGATAGTGGGCATGGCGGCGCAGGTTGTAAAGATGTCCGTTGGAGATCGCGGCCAACCGCTCAAACTCTGGTTTGCCATACAGGCGGAATTCGCGCTGCAGAATGCGACGTGTAGCCGGGCCACTTAGGCCTTCATGAACTTCGTCGACCTTGGCCAGGAGCTCGATATCGGCGCGCGTGTAGCGTTGCGGGAAACGATGCCGCCGGCCACTTTTCACGCGCACTTGCCCGGTGGCCACATAGCGAGCTAACAAGCGAGTTACTTGTGCTCGACTGAGCCCGGTCATTTTGGCGATGTAGCGTCGCAGCAGACCACGCTCCCGCCGTGCCTGACGCATGTACTCTTGCTCGCACAACAACCGTTCCATCCAACCGTAAACCTCTTTTCGGTGATTGGCCTCGAACCGTACTTCCTTCGAGGCCGCCAGGAATTTCTCAATTTGCTTCAGGCTTAAGTTTTCTGCTTCGTGCACGCTGATCATTCATCGTCAGCATGCCTCACCCCTCTAGGCTCATCTTGTATTGGAAACAAGCCCCTGCTTCAGGCTCATCCTGTATTGGAAAAGACTGCAAGTTGACGGAGCCATGTAGGGGGCATATTATCTTTCATTCGCCATGCTGAATTTTGGGCAAGGTAGAAGGCTAGCCCTCGAAGGCATGGGGGTGCTTTATGGAAAAGAAGAAACTGGACACCTTCAAAAAACGGCTGGAAGAAAGGCAGCGCGAACTACGCCAGGCAGTCAGCCGCACCGCTCAGGATGGGCGTGAGGCCGATCTAGAAACGGCCCAGGATGTCGCCGATCGCGCCGCAAACTCCTACACCAAGGAATTTCTCTTCAGCCAGAGTAGCAGCGAGCGTCAGACTCTGCAGATGGTGGAGAGCGCGCTCGAACGTATTCGCGAAGGCAGTTTTGGTGAGTGTATTGCGTGTGGGGAGGAGATCAATCCTAAGCGCCTCGAGGCTGTGCCCTGGACCCGCCATTGCATCGCCTGCCAGGAAAAAGTCGAACAGGGACTCCTGGAGGCCACCGGAACCTAGCTTCAACCCTTGGCAGAAACTGACAGAAGCCGCTCCGAGGAGCGGCTTCTGTCATGTGGAGCACGGCCGTTATTTTGGCGGCTTTTTCTTACTACCCCCCAGCAGGCCTCCAATCGCATTCTGCAAATCGTTTAGCTGCTGTTGCTGTTGATTTGGCGGCGCGGGTTTGCCAGCCTGCTGTCCCTGTTGCTGCTGCTGTCCGCCCCCCAGCAGCGCGCCCACGATCCCTCCTGCGCCGCTCTTACCGCTCAGCAGGCCTGCCGCATTAGGGACGATGTTGTTGAGCTTCATCTCAGCCAACTTCTGCACGTCGGGCGTAACGACCGGATGGCTCATGGTGCCGGAGATGATGACGGGAATGATCAGCTCACCGTTCTTGTTGCCTAGCGCCGTATTCAGGTAGCCGCCCACGCCTGTACCGCCCACTGACTGGCTGTACTGTTTGTTCAGCGCTGCGGTGAGGTGCATAGCGAGCGCCTCATTCACCAGATTAACGCTGCCGTTCGCGGCCATGGTTCCGACGTCCAATGCTGCTTTCAGATCGTTGGTGTTGGCGACGCCATTGTGAACGTCAAACGTTCCGCTCATGCTGGAGATCGAGGTGTATCCCTTTCCGGTCGCGCCTCCCCCTCCGGTAAATTTGCCAATCTTTGCCAGCTCACTAACCAGATCGACCTTGGTGAGCTTGCCGTTGGTAAGCGTGAACGCGAATGGCCCATTCAAAGTCTGGGTGACATCTCCAGAAACAGGCGTGGAGAAGGTCTGATTCAGATTGGCGTTCATCGTTCCATAGAGCGTGTCTTTAGTGTTAGCCACGGCGGTGAGTAACTGGTTGGCATCGGCACCCGTCAGCTTCGCATTCACGGCATAGCTGGCCGTTTCGCGACGCATATCCATGCTGATCGCGCCATTGACCTGACCGCCAAAAACCTGCCCGATAAGTGGATTGAGCTGAATCACGCCATGATTGAGGTTAACGTTGGAATGAATGTTGCTCATTATCGTGCGGTCATAAATCAGCGTCCCGACGGCAATCGTACCGCTGCCGGTGGCTGTATCGAACAACCTGGGCTGGGGAGTGGGTGTGGCTTGGGCGGAAGGCACCAAACTCCAGGACGACTCGGCCTTCTTCGCCGGCGCAGGTTTGCTCGGGGAAGTCAGCTTTTCCAATTCCGTGATGTTTAGCTTGTCGGCCGACAGTGCAAATGTCAGATGCGGCGCCTGGAAGTTCGACATCCCCAGATTGCCCATGACGTTGGTGGAAGCAAGCGATGCGTTGATGTTGGTCAGATTGATGGAATTCTGCGTGAACTGAAGATTTGCATTCCGTACGTTCAGCGGCTGGGTAAGCGTCGGTGTCTTCAAGACTGCGTTCTGAATTGCTCCGCTGCCGTTGAAGGTCATCGACTCAGACTTCTTGATGGGTCCGGTGGCGCGTAGATCGAGACTGATCGCTCCGCTACCGCTCATGCCTTCGGCCATTTTTATGCCGTAAGCTTTGGCCATATTCAGCAGCTCATCGACTTTCCCGTTCACCGTCTTCAAGGTCGCATCGATCAGGGGAGAAGGCGATGTGTACTGGGAGAGGCTCATCTGCCCTGACAACGTGGTACCACCGGATGTGGCAGTGAACGGCGCTGAGCGAATGTCTTGCGGCGTCATGGTGAGATCAAGCGCGGGAACTTTGACGGCTTGTGGAATGTCAGGTCCTGTAACCTCAAGATTGCGCCCGTTTACGGTCCCGCTCAAGGCCAGATTGTCAGTCGGTCCCTGCGCATGAACGTTGGCCGAGAGTTTGCCCTTGATCTTTGCGTTCGGACTAAAAGCCACACCGAATGCGGCCGCAAGCCGTGCCGCGTCTTCGATGGATGCCTCTTTCGCCGAGAGGTTGAGATCCGCTATTGAAGTTTTTTCGTGCGTGTTGAGCGTCCCATTTACCGAGAGCTGGGTCGAACCCAGCTTCAGATCGCCGGTTTTGATCGTGATCACGTCGGACTTGAGGTCGTCGGCAACGTCGAAATCTGCTGTAATCGGGTATCCAACCTGCACATTGTGAACCACCGCATCGTCGATCTTCAGCGATCCCTTCGCCGACATCTTTCCACCGGTGTTCACCAGGTCGGTCTTGCCGGAAAGCATGGCATCGCTACCCTCAAGGGACGAACTGTTGAGGAACTTCTGCATGCCGGCAAGCGAAACCTGGTCCAGCTTGAGCTCGCCGTCAAACTGAGTGTTCAGCGTCTCAGCCTGATCGATCGGACCTGCCTTGCCGCTGACTGACAACGTCTCGTTTCCTTTGCCGGGAAGGTGCGCCTCCAGATCCAGCGAGAACGGTTTGCCGGGAGCGAAATCGTTCAGCGTCAGGTCAATGTGGTCATAGACAGCGCGCGACAGATGCTTCTGCAAATCGGTGACTGCCACCTGCCCGTCTTTGATCTTGAGCTCACCCAACGAAAAGCCGCCGCTTGGAGGAGGCGCAGCCGCGGGAGCTTGCACCGGCGCCGGAGCCGCGGCCGGGGTCACCGGAGCTTGGCCGATGCTGGCAAAATTCCAAACTCCCGCTGGATCTTTGATCAGCTCAATCGTCGGCCGGTTCAAGGTTAGGCTGCTGATCTCTACCGACTTTGCAAGCAACGGCAGCAGCTTGACGCTGACATCCATTTCGCCAACTTGGGCAAACGGCACGCTGGTGCGGAAGCGTGGGTCCTCACCGATCGTGACATTCTGCACCGCTACGCGCAGAGGAAACCGCAGAGACATTGCACCCAGCTGTACCGGCCGGTGTAGACGTTGCTGTAATTGGGCTTGAATCTCGCCGCGGTGCGAGTTGATGTCGATAAAGAACGGCAGCACCAGCAGGACTACCAAAATGAGCACGATGACCGCGACGATCGCGATGAAGATCTTCCGCATATAGGCTCCTTTGGTCGACGGAGTGGGTTAGCTGTGAGTGCTTACTTTAGTGTGAATCCGCATCTTGTAATACCTTTGCTCAGCCATCCCGTTCAAACCGCGATTCGCGAGAGTGCCGTGAGCGCGCTGCCGATATGGTGACACGCCGGGGAGAGGTTTGAGAAGCGGAGAAGAGCGACTTAGGAATTTGCCGGAGACGGCTCGTCCTCTTCCGCGTGGAGAAGCCCGAACTTCTTCAGCTTATAACGCAGCGCGTCGCGACTGATATCCAGCAGCTTCGCGGCATGTGTCTGGTTGCCACTCGCCTGCGTCATCGCCATGTCAACCAGAGCTCGTTCAACTTCTTCCAGCGAAGTACCGCCTTCAGGGATGACCAGCTTAGGCAAGCTCCGTCCGTCAGGAAGTCGCGTCGCGTCGGCGTTGCCGTTTCCAGTGGCCGAGGTCATCTCAAAAGCAGTATATCCAGCCTGTTGCTGGGCTACGGCGAACGGCAGGTAGTCAGGGCGGAGTATGTTGCTTTCTTCCAAGATCATCGCGCGTTCGACAGCATTCTTCAACTCGCGAACATTGCCCGGCCAGTCGTATTTCAGCAGCAGCTTGCGCGTTTCGTCGGTAATGCCTTCCACCGATTTCCTGAACTTCCGGTTGTAGCGATCGATGAAGTATTCCACCAGCGGCAGTATGTCATCCTTGCGATCGCGCAACGGCGGCAGAAAAATCGAAATGATCGCCAGGCGGTAATACAAATCCTGCCGGAAAGAGTTTTCCTTCACCGCACGTTCGAGATCGCGGTTTGATGCAGCGATCACGCGCAAATCCACCTGCATGTCGCGCAAGCCGCCTACGCGTCGGATCATCTGGTCTTCTAGCACGCGTAGCAGCTTGGCCTGCAACAGCGGCGAAAGTTCGCCGATCTCGTCCAAAAAGAGCGTGCCACCGTCGGCCATCTCGAACAAGCCCTTCTTCATCGCCTTGGCGTCGGTGAATGCACCACGCTCATGGCCGAAGAGCTCGGCCTCCATCAGCGTTTCCGGAATTGCCGAGCAGTTGATAGCGACGAATGGTTTGTCCTGACGCCGGCTCTGATAATGGATGGTCTTGGCGACGAGATCCTTGCCCGTCCCGCTCTCCCCCTGAATCAGAATCGTTGTGGCTTCGCTGGTCGCGACCTTGCTCACGAATCCCAGAAGATCCGCCATCTTCGCGGAAACGCCAATAACATTGTGGTATCCGGCGCGACGCCGAACCTCACCACGCAGGGTCTCTACCTCGTTACGCAGGCGGGTTGTTTCCAGAGCGTTTTTAACGGCAACCGATAGCTCGTCGAAATCCAGCGGCTTGCCGACAAAATCGTACGCGCCCAGCTTCAATGCTGTTTTTACATCCTCTAACTGCGGGTCAGCCGTAATCATGATGATGGCTCGGGCGTCGTTGGCCTTTTTGATCTGCTCAAGGACGTCGATACCACTGGCGTCGGGTAGGCGCACATCCAACAGGACGAGATCGGGAGACTCGTTGCGCGCTAGGCGGAGCGCAGCCGTGCCGTTGTCAGCTTCCAGTACGCGATATCCCCACTCTTCGCACTTTTGCCGGAGCGTCCAACGGACCAGTTTCTCGTCATCGACGATGAGAACCTTTTCCGCAGGCATTGCGTACCACTAGCTTACTACGCTGGCCCAAAAGTGCAGGCGGTGGTGTCTATCACTTTTAGGTTACGCAAGGTTGGTCGCGACAGCTCATCGGCATACGACCCAGCATTGGACAGGGTTGTCCAAAGACGAACACTCGCTAATCCCGAAATGGGACTAATCGCATCGAAAGCACGCCATTTGCAGATTTCGATCGTTCACGGATGGCTGGCCGGGTGCAAGATCAAGAGTGAGTTCTTGGCGAACAGGAGCAACGCCTATGAAAACAGTGATGCAAGATATTCGCTTTTCGGTTCGCCAACTGCTAAAGAACAAGAGCTTCGCTCTGACCGCGATCCTCTCGCTGGCCTTGGGCATCGGGGCTACCACCGCTGTGTTCAGCGTCGTGTACGGCGTTCTCATGGACCCGTATCCCTACAAAGACGCCAATCGCATGGTGCACGTCGAGCTGTTTGACAATG
This sequence comes from Binatia bacterium, assembly GCA_035638375.1. Taxonomy (GTDB): domain Bacteria; phylum Acidobacteriota; class Terriglobia; order Terriglobales; family Acidobacteriaceae; genus DASRAA01. The sequence continues at coordinate 7,200 of DASRAA010000126.1, forward strand.
CCGGGCGGCAGATGGGACTTGTCTTCAACAACGGCCCGGAACTCAATGACCTCAAGCAAGCCAAGTGCGTGGATGAAATCTTCATGCAGAGCGGCAATACCGTAACCATGACGGCCGCCAACCAACTGCCAGTCTCCGTGCAATTGGGCGAGTACACCCTGAACCTGTTCGAGTACATGGGAGTGCCGCCGGTTTTGGGCCGCCAGTTCACGTCAGCGGACGTCACCGAGGGAAAAGCGTCGCCCGTGGCGGTGCTGAGCTACCTCTTTTGGAAGAAACAGTTCGGCGCCAGCGGCGACGTTTTAGGCAAGACGATCGAGCTGGACCGCAAGGTCTACAGCATCATCGGAGTGGCTGCCCCACGTTTCACCTGGGGTGACTCGGATGTGTATGTGCCGTACATTCCGACCGCCGACCCGAACGACTACCGCAACAGCTTCATCAAGCTCAAGCCCGGCATTACGCTGGAGGCAGCGAACGCAGAACTGCAGCCAATCATTCTCAGCTTTAAGGACCGCGACCCCAAGGGATATGCACCGGTCGTCCGTACCCAGACGGTGACGCTCAACGAGCAGGTGCTAGGACGGTTTTCGGGGACGCTCCTGATGCTGTTTGCAGCGGTGGTACTACTGCTCGTCATCGGCTGTGCCAACGTTTCGATCCTGATGCTGGCGCGCGGCACGGCGAGAATGCACGAGTTGGCGTTGCGATCGTCGATGGGCGCCTCCCGCTGGCGCATCATTGGGCAGCTGCTGACAGAATCCGTGTTGCTGTCCGTCTTGGGAGCCATACTCGGTCTTGGGTTCGCATTTGGCGCAGTGAAGTGGATCGCCGCTGCCATGCCCTTTTACTCTTTCCCGCACGAAGCCGCCATCCATGTCAGTTTGCCAGTGCTGTTCTTTTCTATGGCGTTAGCGGTCATCACGGGAATTCTGTTTGGAGTTTCGCCGGCCCTGCAATTGTCGCGCCCGAACCTGAACGAACTTATCCAGAGCGGCACAGGACGGCATTCCGGTGGAGGCGCGGACCGCAAGACCCATCGGCTGTTGATAACCGGTCAGGTTGCTCTGACACTCGTTTTGCTCACTATGGCGGGAGCGGCTACGCGTGCGTTCATGACCGCCTACCGCATACCGCTGGGGTTCGACGTGGATAAGGTTACGAGCCTCAATCTGGCCTTGCCGCGCAAGTCGTATCCGGGTTGGACCGAGCGCGCGAACAAATTCGATGCGATTCGCCAAGCGATTGCTTCGGGGGCGGGCGTGGAACAGGCGAGCATTTCATCCACGTGGACGCCTCCTATGCGCGGCTACACCGACAAGATCGAGATCGAGGGCAAGCAGGACCTCACCGGAATTCAGTCACAGCTGGTGCTCATCAGTCCGGAGGTCTTCGAAACCCTGGGCATCCCTCTTATCCAAGGTAGGGACTTCACCCAATCCGAGTTGATGCGCGCGGCGCACGTGGCGCTGGTGAACCAGGCATTCGTGCGCAAATATCTATCGGAGGGCGACCCCATCGGGCGTCATGTGAAAGCGCCTACCTTGAAGATGGAGCGGCCGGACTTCGTCACCGCTGACCACAACGATGACTGGTTCGAAATCATCGGCGTGGTGGGTGACGTTCGCAATAATGGCCTATTCCGGGACAGCGAAAGCAACGGCAAGCCTGCGCCGATTGAGCCTCAGTTCTTCGTCCCGCACACAGTAGTCATGGTTCCCTATGCTTCGCTGTTAGTGCGAACAAAAAGCAATGCCGAGGACGCAATTCACTCCGCTTTGCTGCGGCTCCAGGCCAGTGATCCTCAAATTGCCGTCTCCGACCACCATCCATTGACCTGGTACATGGAGACGATGATTTGGGGACAGCAGCGCTTTATCGCGTGGTTGTTTGCAATCTTTTCGCTTCTAGGGCTGGTATTGGCGACGACCGGACTCTATAGCGTCGTTTCCTATTCCGTCAATCAGCGCAACCAGGAGATAGGCATCCGCATGGCTCTGGGTGCTCAGCGAATGAACATCGTGGAGCTGGTACTGAAGTCGGTGGCGGCTACCGTGGGTGTTGGTATCGTGCTCGGGCTGGCAATCAGCATTGCCCTCAACCACCTCGTCGCACACTGGGTACAGAGCAGCTCGCGTGATCCACTTACGCTGCTAATCGTAGCAGTGGTACTGGTGTTAATCGCTATGTTCGCCTGCCTGTGGCCGGCCCAGCGGGCAGCCAACCTCGATCCTATGAAAGCGTTGCGCACGGAATAGAACCAATCAACCTGTCGACTGAATTTCGCCGCGCTGGCGACGAGAGTCGCCAGTCTTTTCTGCAATTCATCCCACTTTCGTCATCGTGATGGGGCTCCCTTCCGGAAAAGGGTTTAGAATCCCGCTACGCCACTCTCTCACAACCGGTCCTACCGGGCCCCAGAAGTTCGGAATCAATCATTCACTTTCGAAGGAGAAGAACATGGCTGCTAAAGTTTCACCCATTCCAGCCGGCTACCACTCTATTACTCCGCACATTGTCGTTAGCGACACCAGGAAGGCCGTCGATTTTTACAAGCGCGCGTTTGGCGCCGAAGAGCGCGGCATGGCCGAGGGACCAGGCGGCAAGATAATGCACGCCGAGATCAAGATCGGCGATTCCCTCCTGATGCTGAACGACGAAATGCCGGAATTCGAAGCACTATCCCCCACCGGTACCAAGGCCGATACGTGCGTAACCCTTCACTTGTATGTGGAAAATGCCGACAAGGTATTTTCGCAGGCAAAAGCGGCAGGAGCCATTGAAACCATGCCTTTGCAGGACCAGTTCTGGGGTGACCGCTACGGCAAGCTAAAGGATCCGTTCGGCCATTCGTGGTCAATCGCAACTCACATCAAAGACCTGAGCCCGCAGCAAATGAAGGCAGCTATGGACGAGGCAATGTCCAAGATGCACGCTCACGCCCATTAGTATAGGTGCTTCAGGGTTCGCGCCCGTCCTATGGGACGCTAACCTGGTTACTGTAGGCCGGCAACACCAATAACAAAAACCCGGGACGGGCTCTGCGCGGACACCGTCCCGGGGCGAGCATTGGCGAAGATCGGATCCCGCGTGAGCGGGATCCGCGCGTCTCGAAGCTTAGCCCTTTGCAGCACCCGCTCCGTGCATCTTCGCGCGCTCAATCAACATTTGGACCTGTTCTTTCTGCTCGAAGTTGGGGTTGGTCTTCAGTAACTGCTCCCAAACCACGACCGCTCCCTGCGGATCTTTCTTGCCTTGCCACTTCACCACGCCAAGATTCAGCAGCGTGTTGGGGTAATTCGGGCGAATCGCCAATGACTTCTGATATTCCTCGATGGCCTTATCCGCATTTCCCGTGTACCAGTACGCCGTTCCCAGATCTGTGATCACGTCGGGGTTGTTTGGCGTGATCTCCAGTGCCTTGGTGTAGTACTCGATGGCCTGCGGATACGCCTGTCCATCGTAGTAAATGTTCCCAAGCTGCTTCAGCGCTTCTACGTCCTTGGGATTGGCTTGCAGCCTGGCCTGCATCGGCTTGGCAGCCTCGGCCAACATTTCCGGTGACGCACCGCCTTGCTGTTGCGTGCCGATGCCGGGCAGTTGTCCGGCTGCCAGGGGTTGTCCACCGCCCATTCCCGAAGGCGTGGCCGCCGGCGCCTGAGCTGCTTCCGGTGCACGGGCGGTCGGCGCCGACCCGTGGACGAAGTAGCCTACCGCTATGCCAATCACCAACGTGATCACGGCAAGCGTGTAGGCCTGTACGCTGGTGAATCCAACGGACTGTTTTACTTTCTCTTCTTGCGCAGATTGAGACATATACGACTCCTCTTCTTTCGATTACTGTCAGTTCTTCCGTCCGGCTTCTACTGCGAGATCGGAGTTTTGCCCAGTGCGGTCCGGCACCTCACGCAACTCGCGCGCTAAGGCCCCTACAATCCTCAGCGTAATATGCGAGGCCAGCGTGGAAACCACCTGGTCCTGGTCCGCTGTGAAGGGCCCAAACTCCTGGCGAAGATACTCCACTTCCTGCTGGCACAACTCCTCGAGCCGTTGCCGTAGGGCGACAATTGTAGGCACGACACGTTCGGCTAGTCTGCTGCTACGAAAACCCGCCACCTCGTCGGCAATGATTCTGTTAGCCGACTCCAGACTCAACTTATGGTCTCGAAGATCGCGGCTGACTACTTCCTCTAGGTTGTCTATGTTGAACAGATACACCCCATCGATCTCATCCACACGCGGATCGATATTGCGAGGCACGGCCATATCAATCATTACCAGCGGCTTGTGCTGCCGAGTGCGGGCGATCCGGCGAGCATCGTCCAGAGTGATAAGGTTCTGCGGGCAGGTCGTGGAGCAAATGACCACATCGGACGACTTTAGATACTCCAAACGCTCGTCAAATACTGCCGCCTTGACGTCTAATTGGTTCGCCAACTCTTCGGAGCGGGAATATGTGCGGTTCATTACCGTAATGCGATTGGCTCCTGCGGTGCGCAGGCATCTGGCCGCCATTTCGCTCATCCGCCCCGCTCCCAACAGGAGAACTTCTCGATCCGACAAGTCCTCCAGCACTTCCATTGCGAGTTCCACGGCGGCATTGGGAAATGTCAGGGTGGTATCCCCCGGCGCAGTTTCAGCTCGGACCCTCGATGAAACAGCCAGGGCCTTCTGAATCGTGCTATCCAGGAAGCGCCCTGTCGCGCCTGCCGTGCATGCCTGCTCCAAAGCCTCGCGCAATTGGATTGCAGTCTCCGGCTCACCTATAACAACTGAGTCCAATCCGGCAGCCACTTGAAATAGATGGGTAAATGCAACGTCATCCATCAGGCGATAAAAGTGCGACCAGTCACAAAGCCTCAGGTGGTAGTCCTGGGTGAGGAACCTTAGTACGGAATTGGCTGCGGCCGGCACGTCATTGGCCCAGAGAATAAACTCGGTGCGGTTAAAGGTGGCCAAAACGACAATTTCTTCAATCCCTTCCGACCGAAGCAGCCGCTGCAAGGCTTCGTACCTTGCGGGCTCCGGAATCCAGAACTGTTCCCTGACCGATACTGGCGAGGTGCGGTAATTCAAGCCGATAATCGCCAAGGTCGGTTCCACCGACAATCCTCCGAGGGTAGTAAGACGGAGACAAATGCACCGCTGCTGCCAAACCAAGCCGACGGCATCAAAGTTCTAGCTAGCTGAAAACAAGGACCTTAACTCTCTGGCAAAACCTAACTTTACACTTCGCTACAAACGATTTGCGGTTTATGACGCGCCCGGAGTGTCTTTTCCCACGCATGACCCAGCAGGCCGGGCTTCAAGCGATGGCTTGAAAGGATATGGCTTATTTTTGATTCACCGTGGGCTCTAGTCAGCGCAGTCCATCGAAGTCGACTCTTTCAGCGGTTTCATGATCCAACCCCGAGCTTCTAGCGCCGTAGCCTCCCAACGACATACAACACGAGCGAGAGCAAAATGCTCAGGACAATCGAGGTCATGAGCGGGAAATAAAATGTGGTGTTCTTCCCCCGCCAAACGATGTCCCCGGGGAGGCGTCCGAAGGGCAGGTTCAGTTGGCCGGCCAGAAGCAATAGTAGTCCCAATCCCAAAATGAGGCCGCCCAATAGAACCAGCATGCGACCCAAATCGCTCATAAGTCCAGTTTAATCCCTCGGCCCACCAAGCTTCCGAAGTATCGTCCTTCTGCTATGCTGTCGGGTTTGCTCAAAACCTCGAGCGATTCGCTTCTGGAAGGTCAAACTTGGCCATAACCCCCATCATGCTGGTTCACGGCGGCGCGTGGGCCATACCTAACGACGCCGTCGAAGCGCACCTGAACGGAGTGAAGGCTGCTGCCGCGACGGGTCTTGCTGTGCTCGAAGGCGGCGGAAGCTGCCTAGATGCGATTG
>DASRAA010000127.1:0-2077 GCA_035638375.1 Binatia bacterium
TGTTATGCACAATATGTTTGCTTGCCGCAACGCAAGTTCGTTCCAGTGCCCGCAGGTTTGGACCCTTCAGAAGCCGTCGCTGTCGTCTTGAACTACATCACGGCATACCAGATGTTGGATCGTTCAGCGAAGGTAAAGCCGGGGCAACGCGTGCTGATTCACGGCGCTTCAGGCGGCGTCGGCACTGCGCTCCTGCAATTGGGGCAGCTCGCCAAAGTGGAAATGTACGGAACGTGTTCGGCGCAGGCGGCGGAGGTAGTTAAGGAGCTAGGCGCTATTCCCATCGACTACGGCAATTGTGACTTCGTCCAGGAAATCCACCACCTCACAGGGGACGGTGTGGATGCTGTTTTCGACGGCATCGGCGGGGACAATCTATGGCGCTCGCGCAAAGCGCTCCGCGAAGGTGGCCGGGTGGTGGTCTACGGATTCCAGTCCAAGCTTCACGGAGGAAGGATGGCTTCGGGTGCACCTAACGAACGGCATCCGATTCGCGAATCCGCGATCTTGGGGTGGTACATCCTCCGGAACCGGTTCCTACCGGGCCGCAAAAGCATGGTGCCTTACAGTATCCAGTGGCTGATGCGGCTGAAGCCCGCGTGGTTCCGCCACGACCTGCTCACACTGTTCGACCTACTGCAGCAAAAGAAGATAAAGCCGCTGATCGCGCAACGGTTGCCGCTCTGCCAAGCACGGCACGCACACGAATTACTGGGAAGCGGAGGCGTGATCGGTAAGATCGTACTGATACCGAACGGCTAGCAGAAGCGTTTGAGCTACATCGGTCTTTTGGTACTCGCGACGAAAGGACCCACACAAGCCAAAAACGAACCAGTGTAGAGCACCCGGCCCTGAGCTTTCATCTTTCGTCCCGTCAGTACAATGCAGGGAGTCCGTCTTATGTTCAGGTCAGCGCAAGGTATTCGTGCATGAGTCGTACCACCATCGATCCCTCGCCCACAGCTGACGCCACGCGATTCATGGCCCCGGCTCGCACATCGCCGGCGGCGAACACGCCGGGCACGCTGGTTTCAAGCGGCAGTGGTTCGCGGCGCTCCTTCCAGACTCGAGCGTATCCGGCATCCGCCATCAGGTCTCGGCCCGTGAGCACGAATCCCTTGGTGTTGCGAAGGACTTCGTCAGGCAGCCAGTCACTGCGTGGATGAGTGCCAATGAATACAAATACCGCGTCAGCCTTTTCCATGTGGCACGCTCCACCGCCAATCGAAGTCAGCGCAACGCGTTCCACAAGGCCGTCGCCTTCGACACGCTGGAGTTGCGCGCACGGCCGCAAACGTATGTTCGCCGTTTTGCTGATTTGGTCAATGAGGTATTGCGACATGGTGCCCTGCAATCCTTCGCGGCGTATTACGATTTGGACTTCTTCGGCGTAACGTGCCAGATAGATTGCGCCCTGTCCCGCTGAGTTGCCGCCCCCGATGACGAAGACGCGTTTGCCTGTGCATACCGGTGCTTCGGTGGTGGCAGCGCCGTAGTAAACTCCCGCGCCGGTGTGCTCGACAATGCCCTCTGCCGGATGCTCGCGGTAGGCCATGCCAGTAGCAGCCAGCATCGCACGCGTGACGATCTCACGCCCATCCGCAAGTTGCAGGCGTTTGTAGCCCGCATCAAAGCTGACTCCGATTACTTCGAGTGGCACCAAAACTTCCGCGCCCAGCCGTTGCGCCTGGGTCACGGCGCGACTGGTCAGATCTCGACCGCTTACGCCAGACGGAAATCCGAGGTAGTTTTCAATCCGCGAACTGGTACCCGCTTGTCCGCCCGGTGCGTGCCCATCAAGCAGCAAAGTGCGCAAGCCTTCCGACGCGCCATACACTGCAGCCGCCAGGCCAGCCGGACCGGCTCCGACTATCACCAGGTCGTAAACTTCGTGGGCAGCCGACAGCGAGCGACCGAGACGCTCTGCCAACTGGCGCGGCTCGGGATTGCGCAGAACCGGAGAGCCATCGTCGAAGAACAGTGCCGGCAGCTCGTCAGCATTGACACCGGCCGCATCCAACAGGGTGAGCGCTTCGGCGTCTCGGTTGATGTCCAGCCAGCGATAAGGAATGAGGTT
>DASRAA010000128.1:0-22881 GCA_035638375.1 Binatia bacterium
CGTGTTGTCGTCTGAGTGCATGGTTATCTGCCGCGCCGCACCACCTTCGCTCTGGTTGTTACACTGAAACCACGTCATCGATGAATTCGCTAAGCTACACCGAAACGAAGCAATCCTCCCGCGAGGCTGTTACCCGCGCTCGCCGCATCGTGATTAAAGTCGGCACCAATGTCGTCATGCGTAATGATGGCCGCCTGGCGCTCAGCCGGCTCTACAGCATCGCAGAATCCGTCGCCCGGCTGCGGCAACAGGGCCGCGATCTGCTCATGGTTTCCTCCGGTGCTGTAGGTCTTGGCATGGAGCACATTGGTCTGACCCGGCGTCCCCCAGAACTCTCGCAAATACAGGCGTGCGCCGCCATCGGACAAAGCCGGCTTATGGCGATTTATGATGACGCCTTCGACAAGCTCGGCTGCCGCACGGCACAGGTCCTGCTTACCGAAGACGACTTCCGTGATCTACACCGCTATAGCAATCTGCGCTCCACGCTCAGCTCGCTTCTGGAACTGGGCGTCATCCCAGTGATCAACGAAAATGACACGGTTTCTACCGCTGAGCTCGATCATCCCGCCGATTCACCCGGCCGCGAACGCGTTTTTGGCGACAACGACATGCTGTCCGCCTTGGTGATGACTCACGTGGCCGCCGATTTGTTGTTGCTTCTTTCCGACGTAGATGGCCTCTATAACGGCGATCCCACTACCGAGGGCGCAAAACTGATTACAGAGGTACAGGTCGTTACGGAACAAATCCGCAACTTTGCCCAGGGCAAAAACGGGCGTGGACGCGGCGGGATGGCGAGCAAACTGGAAGCCGCTCGCATTGCTACAGAAGCACAAGGCCTCGCCGTGATTGCTAATGGCTGTTTGTCCAATGTGATCGAGCGCGTGTGTGCGGGCGAACTCATCGGAACGCTCTTCCTGCCGCGGAGCGCAACGTGAGCCCCGCGGTGCGGCAGATTGCCGAATCCGCCCGGCAAGCGTCCCGTCAATTTGCGACAATCCCGTCTGTGCAACGCGATGCGGCAATCCGCGCTGCAGCCGACGCCATAGAACAAACCCGCCAGCAATTGCTTGAGGCCAATGCAAAGGATCTCGCCGTAGCTGATGCCATGCTTACCTCCGGCGAAATCAATCTGGCATCGTACGAACGCTTGCGCCTCACCGACAAAAAAATCGCCGACATGTCTCGCTCGATGCGAGCCGTCGCCAGCTTGCCCGATCCACTCGGCCGAGTACTGCAGAAGACGGAACTCGACACCGGCTTAGTGCTCGAGAAAATCACTTGTCCCGTCGGCGTGCTGGCTGTCATCTTCGAAGCCCGCCCCGATGCCGTCACTCAGATCAGCGCACTTGCGTTGAAATCGGGTAACGCCGTCATCCTCAAACCGGGCCACGAAGTCGAGCACACCGCGTCGCTGCTGTTTCACATCATGCGGCATTCGTTTGCGAAGCACGGTATTGCAGAAGATTCCGTCTCGCTCATTGCCGGTCGCGAGGCTGTCGGCGAGCTGCTCAACGAATCAGGTTTGATCGATCTGGTGATTCCGCGCGGCTCGAAGCAGCTTGTCGAATTCGTGCAAGCAAACACTCACATACCGATGCTTGGTCACGCCGAAGGTATATGTCACGTCTATGTGGATGCGGCCGCCGATCTTCAAATGGCGCTCGACATCATCGATGACGCCAAGACTGACTATCCAGCTGCCTGTAACGCTGCGGAAACAGTGCTCGTTCACGAAGCGGTCGCAATGGCGTTCTTGCCTCTGCTAGCGGACCGCCTCCAGACAAAGAACGTGAAGCTGCACGGCTGCGATCGAACCAAGGCCATCCTCGCCGACTCGCCAATTGCAAGCGTTGACGATTGGAATCGCGAATACTCGGACCTGGTGCTAGCTGTCCGCGTTGTTCCCTCCACCGACGAAGCCATCCGCCACATACACACCCATGGTTCGTCGCACACGGAAACGGTCGTCACTGAAGACCGAGCCGTGGCAGAGGAATTTCTCGCGCAAGTCGATGCTGCGGGCGTCTTTCACAACGCCTCAACCCGCTTTGCTGACGGTTATCGCTACGGCTTCGGCGCCGAGGTCGGCATCTCCACCAGCAAGCTGCATGCGCGTGGTCCCGTGGGGCTCGAAGGGCTAACCACCTATAAATATGTATTACGTGGCACCGGTCAGTTGGCCCGGACCTATCAGGGTGCCAATGCCCGCCCCTTCTCTCACAGAAAACTGTCAACGGAGTAAAGGTGTAGCAAAGGATTGAAGGAATCTTCCTAATGTCGTCCTGAGCGGAGCTCGGCGCAAGTGACGACCGGAGTCGAACGACCACTTTTTACGAGCAGAACTCCCCTTGTGCTGCTTACGGCGCGGTCAGCACGGTCTGACCTGGATCCAACACCAGCCGCTTTACGCTGGGCGGAACCGACAACGTGATTCGCGTTTCCGGTCCTTCGGCGAAAACACGGCCTAAATAAACCTTGCTCTCGCCGGCCATTCCATAAACCGGAATGCTCGTGACCAGATCATCGGGCGCATCGACTTGCTGCACCGTGGCCGTTACCTTGCCCGTCGCGCCAGAGAAGCGCGCATCCTTGATCTCGAAGTGCGGAAACACCGTGCCATTGACCCAGCCATCAAAGAACCAGTCCAGCGACCTTCGATTCTCAAACCACAGCGATTTTGGCAGCACCGCTTCCAGCTCCGACTCGAGTTCCGCATTCGTTATTTCCCGGCCTTGATAGCGCTGGTAGATCGACCGCAAGACGCCAACAAACACATCGTCGGAGCCTTCCGGGTTTTCGGGTGTGCGCGACCCGTCTCGAAACATCTCCCGCAACATGTGAAACAACCACGTACCTCGCCCGTAGGTGATGATTTCGTATCCCGCCGGGAATTTCGACGACGATAACCGCACCCCCAGCGTCACCGGCCCTGCTTGAACATTACTTATTCCGTCCTTTGACTTCGTCGCCAGCAGTCTGCGGTACGCATCCATCATGACTTCAAAGTCTCTGGGACGGCGTTTTTCTAGCAACATCAGCGAGGAGTAGTTGGCAATCGCCTCCATCAACCACTGCTCGTGATAACTGGCCCAAGAAACCCGATCTCCGAACCACTGGTGCGCCACCTCATGCGGCATCATTACTTCGCCGTAAAGCACATTGTCCGCAGTCCCGACGTTTGCTGCCTTCCGCTCCTCCGGCGTCAGATACACGTAACTGGAGAGGAAGACGATACCGGGCCATCCCTGACTATCCGTTCCAGGCCGCTGCGTTAGCGCCAGCGATCTGAATGGAAACGGTCCGAACATGTTCCCCAGCGATGTAATGGTCGCGGCCGCTCGTTTCGCCAGCGACACGCCGCTCACCACCAGACTCGGAGCTGTTGTCGGTGCTGGCGCCGATGAGATTCCCTCCGGAGTAATTACGGAACGCGGAGTCGTCACCGGCACGGACTCCGTCTTCTGGGGAAGTTCGTTTTCCACGCCGTGCGTGGCGTAGGAATCCACGGCTACTTCGCCCGCCATCGCCGTCGTCCGGACATATCGTCCCAGATTGAAGCCTGCAATGGGCACCGGCCCATCGCTTACCCAATGTCCAATGGACTGGTTGCCGCTCTGCTCCAGAGAAACTTGCCGTCCGGTTGCCACCAGGGTATAGGCCTGGGGAAATTTGAAGGTGATGTCGTAGTTCGCCATGGCGATGCCGCGGTTCGGATACCACGTTCCACGTGCGCCCACATAAAACAGCCCGCTTCCGGCATCCGACAGCACCGATCCCGCATAGGTAAACTTCAACTGCAACTGGCTTCCCAACACCAGAGGTTGCGGAAAAACCACCGCCACCAGATCGTTCCCCCGCCGCGAGAGTTGGCTCCCTTCAATGGCTTCATTCTGAATGAACTCCAGCGCCTGGCCATCCATCGCCACCGACTTCAACTGCAACTGCCGCGAGAGCTCGAACAGCACGATGCGCGACCCACCCTGCCGCACCGGCCCTTCCAGTAATGCCTCTGCTGACAGCCCAAGCGATTGATCGATCGCGGCATGAATGGTGTACCGGCTGACCCCGAACGCGTCGCGTGTCAATGCCGGTCCCGTCGGTCCATGAAACCGCGAAGCTGGGGCCGACTCATTCCGCACCGAGCGCATCACAAAGCTCATCCACAGGTCGTAATACGGCTCGTTGTGCGCCGTCGTTACCTGTCCCACGACGATCTGTTCGGGAGCCCGCGCGTCGAAATACAGGTCGAAGGTTCCCAAGCGGTCGCCGCCAACTCGCGCATGCAGCATTCGGTCCGGAGCCGGTGCTCGATCAGCTGCCGGGACGGTTGCAGGTGCGCTCGTAAAACTGATCGCCAACCGCATCGCATCCATCGGTGCCAGGAGCCGCGCCGCTTCGTCATTTCGTTTGACGAACTCCGCGGCATCATCCGCCGGACGCAGATACGGTTGCAGCTCTGCCGCAGTGTCGTCGTTGAACCGCAGGTAGAGGGTCGAGAAGTGCTCCTCCAGCACTCCTTGTCCGGTGAACAGTCCTAGCGAAGCGCGTTCCTGTCTGTCCGGAGGCCGGATAAGGACTTCACCTTCGCCTCGGAAAAACGCTCCAGTGATCTTGCCCGCGATGCTTTGCGTGAAGGCGATCGTCCCGTCATTCAGCCACAGATGCACGTCTTCCCGGTCGATGACTGCCTCGCGGATCTTGTACACCTGCTGCGAATCTAGCCCGTCGGTTCGCAGAGCGCGATAAAGCGGTAGTGCAGGCCCCGAGGTCCGCGGCAGCGTCTGCGCACTCGTCGCCGTAGACGAGACCCACACGAGCACGCCCAGACACGCCACACGCACTAACGCCTTCCGCCCGGCTGTCATCGAAAAATTAGTCAATCCTGTTGACGTGCGCCACTAGTGTAAGTCACCGGGGTTGTTAGCTAGATGGGTTGCGTCACCTCACCCGGTTACGAAAGTAGTAGTACCTTGCGAATCGCAGTTTCCTTGCGGTTGTTGCCCGTTGGGCAGGTACAATGTTAAAAGGATTTTCATGTTTGAAGACGAACCACGGGGCAAGCGGTCCCGCCGCACCAGGTTATCAATGAAGCAATTGGTTTTATTGTTGTCATCCGTTCTTGTAAGCACTCCAGTTCTTTTCGCACAGTCGCAAGCGGCGCTTCCACCCGGCTCCGTGTCTCCCGCCACAGTGGCTCCCACGCCGGCGGCTAGTCAGCCGAGCGACCAAACCCTCGTCGAAGCAATCGTCGTTCGCATCAACAACAGCATCATTTCGCTCTCCGACCTGAAGCGCAGTGGGGAGCAGTTGGCCGCCGAAACCAGCAAACCGGATCCGAATCTTCCGCCCGAGGCTCAACCCAAGCAGCAAGACCTTCTCCGCGATCTCATTGATTCCAAGCTGCTCTCGCAGAAGGCCGACGAGCTCGGCATTAGCGCCGACACCGACCTCATCAAGCGCCTTGATGATCTCCGCAAGCAGATGCACGCTGAATCAATGGAAGACCTCGAAAAGGCCGCGCAAGCGCAGGGCGTCTCGTTCGAAGAATTCAAACAGAACATGAAAGAAAGCATCCTCACGCAGAAGGTTATCCAGCAGGAAGTGGGTGCACATATCAGCGTCACCCAGCAGGAGATCCAGGACTACTACAACCAGCACAAGAGCGAGATGGAGCGTCCCGAACAGGTGCGGCTGAGCGAAATTCTCATATCAACGCAACCGCCGCCCGCCAAGCCCGGACAACCCGAGCCGTCTAGCGACCAGTTGGTGGCCCAAGCCAAAGCTAAGGTCGACGCGATTTACGCGCAGCTACAGAAGGGCGCGAAGTTCGACGCAGTTGCGCAGAAAGAATCGGCAGGTCCCACCGCCGGGCAAGGTGGGGATCTGGAGTACTTCAAACGCGGAACACTTTCAAAGCAACTCGAGGATCAGGTCTTCGCACTAAAGGCCGGACAGTACACCGAGCCCATTCGCACGAATCAGGGCTGGGTGATCCTGAAGGTTACCGAGCACACCTCCGAAGGCATTCCTCCGTTGAAAGAAGTAGAGCCGCAGATTCAGGAGCGCCTCTACATGACCAAGATGCAGCCCGCGCTGCGCGCCTATCTCACCAAACTGCGTGAGGACGCCTATATCGACATCATGCCCGGCTACACCGATACCGGCGCCAGCCCGAACGAGACGAAGCCCGTCTATACAACTGCCGCTTCCGCTGCGGACGTCCAGAAGCAAAAGAAAAAGAAAAAGTACGTTCTGTTCTAGCTCCGGACTGTTGCCTCGTGTACCACTAAAGAGCCATTCGAAGGCAAGCGCAAAACTATGCCATACAAAAGCCAACCTCTTGGCGCGTTTTGGCGTCGATGTTAGCAAAGGCGTTACATGGCGGAACTAAACCTCCTAGAAGACCCGAGCATCCCCGACCTGTTGACGTTGTTGCGAGAGACGCTGGTACAGATCGAACTTATCGAGCGTCTGCCCAACGACGACCCAGAGTTGACCGAACTCAAGCGGTATATTGTGCAGGCAATCGCCGAACTGAGCCTCAAGAGGGACGATGAGCGCGCTGCTTAAAGAAAAATACTGGGCGTGGTAGTACACTCATTTGCCGCGCTGTGAAGTGTAGCGGCTGGCTCCGTATCCTTTTCTCTCTCGTTTTCGTTTTTGCTTTGGATGAGGAGGAATCATTCAACCCCTTGTCCCGAGGTCTCTTGGGGCCACAATGCAGCACATCGGCCCTGCTTCTGCATTCAAGGTCGGCTTTGTTATTTATGCATACTCACCCTCTTGGGGTTGAATTGCTGCACGATCTAATTTTTCTATATTCGCAGAAATATAGAAGACGTCAACGGGAGGGGGTACGGCCGTTCTTTTTAACAGCCGCTCACGAGATAGCGCTAGTATGCGAAGTATGGTCCCGTTCCTCCCGGCGTGCCTGCTCCACTCAGCGCGGTGAACACGTTGCGGCCGTAGAAGAACGGTATGCCGAAGACGAATCCCGGAGTACGGTTGCCGCCGGGGCCGCCAAGCGTGGAGAAGGCGAACTTGCCCGACTGAACTAGAGTGTCTCCGTTATCTACGGCGAGGGAAACCGAAGCACTGGTGCCGTTGGTGCCCGAGTTGGTCACAGACACGGTCTGTTGCGAGCTGGGACAGTAGTAAGCCGTCGTCATGCAAGCGGGAAAACCGGTGATGCCGGGGGAGAGGAAGTAGTTGGCGTTGGCGCCGCTGCTGACCGATCCCGGATAGGCGCTGTTATTGTACGTCGAATTGAAGATGCCTGAAGAATTCACGCCGTACGCGGTAACTCCAACGAGCGCGTTGTTGCTTTGTGTGCCGATGCCGAAGATGAGAGTGCCCTGAGCATTTTGTGAGCCTCCGGCGACCAGCGGAGGCAATTGAATTTCGCTGCCATTGTTGTCGTCGGGGAATGCGGCAACCGGGTTTGACACCTGCAGTGCAATGGTGGCGGGAAGCAGCGCACATCCTGCGAGCGGACAACTGAAATAAGTGCTCTGGGGTGCAGTAGTGCACGAGCTGCCACAATCTTGCTGGAACACTCCAATTCCTAAGATCGCTTTCGCCTTCAGCGCACTAATGGTATTGAGTGCGCCTCCGGTAGTTTGGGATGTGCACGCGACGGGTGCGGCAGGGATGCTGGAAGGCGCAATGACTTCGATCGGGATAGACGACGCGATCTCGCCCGAGACCTGTACCTGAGCCAACGCCACCGAGCCCCAGGCGTAACCCGTGGGAGCGACGTAGCACTCAGCCATGGGATTGCCGTCGGAAGCGGTCTGGGGGGTAAGCGACACGCTGCCCAGCGCAGAGCCAAGCACACGGAAGCCAACGGAGCCGGTATCAACCAGCACGTGATCGATGGTCGCGCATGTGTTGGTCTTCGGCACACACACGTTGGCAGTGACATAGGCTCCGTTCGGATAGCCGATGGAGGCACCGTTTACGGTAGGTCCGCCGTCTATTGCGATTGGCGTGGTGTTGTTGACGTTGACCGTGACCGTTGCTGTACCGCTGACGCTCGTCACCTGCGTGGTAGCGGTGATGGTCACCTGGGTCGAGGACGGAACAGCCGGCGCGGTAAACTGGCCTGAGGTGGACATCACGCCAATGGTGCTGGTCCAGTTGACGGCGTTGGTAACGACACCGTTGGCGGTAGCCGTGCACAGGCTGTTCTGAAGCGACTGGATCACCGTCGGTGTACAAGAGACGGCAATGGTCGTGACGGGTGTGACGGTAACGGTAGCGGTGCCACTCTTCGAGGTGTCCTGGACGGAGACGGCGGTAATCGTGACTTGATTGGGAGCGGTTACCGGCTGAGCCGTAAACACACCGGTAGTATCGATTGAGCCGCCGCTGGCCGACCAGCTAACAAGCGTGTTGAAGGTTCCAGTCCCAGTGACTGTGGCTGTACAAGTGCTGGTCTGGCCGGACTCGATGGAAGTCGGGTTGCAGGAGACTGAGACGCCGGTGATGGTGCTATTGCTGTTATTACTGCTGCCACCGCCGCAGGCAATGATACCCAGCAGCGCCGATATGGCAAGGAGCAGAGCGAGAGCGCGCAAACCTTCCCCCAGGAGATCTATAGGAGCAGCATGAATGCCGCAAATCATTATCTTAACGAGAAAAGCGGGAAACAAGCCACTGGAACACTAAGGCGCGTGAATTGTTGCGGGGCGGCTGGTGCGAGCAACGTATTAGAATGCAGCGTTCGAGACAACACATCGACAGTCATGCACGGGCACGAAAAAGAGTGTTGAGAGCTAATCATGGCTGAGCCGCTGCTTATCGCAAAGAGTACGGAGCCCCAGTGGTTGCTGCCGTATATGGCGAACCGGCATGGTCTGGTGGCCGGTGCGACGCGGACCGGCAAGACGGTCACACACTCCAGGTGATGGCGGAAGCGTTCAGCAGGGCCGGAGTGCCGGTATTTGCCGCCGACGTAGAGGGGGCACTTGTCGGGCATCAGCCAGCCGGGGAAGGACAACCCGAAGATCGCTGAGCGCTTTAAGGCTCTGAACCTAGAAGTATTGGGATCACTATTGGGTGGATCGGGCAGCAGGATGAGGTAGAAACCTCCAGTTCAATCGACAAGCACAGCGATGGCGGCAACATGCGAAAACAGACGAGATCTGTCGCAACGAAAAGGGCGGAGAGCCGGACGGCGTCTTCAGAAACCAAGCAGCCGCGCGCGATGCGTCCAACGGTGCCGGCGAGCTACCGATTTCCAACCTCGCTCGAAGGCCTGCTGGATTGGAGCTGGGCACGCGAGCGGCTGACGAACTCGCAGAATTACGTGATCGTAACAGTGCGTCCGGATAGCCGGCCGCATGCTATGGGCATGCACGGACTATGGGTGGAGGATGCCTATTACTTCGGGACCAGTTCGGAGACCCGCAAGGCAAAAAATCTCGAGGTCAATCCGAATTGCATTCTGATCAGCGAGAACTTCGAGGAGCTGTTGATCGTAGAGGGCGTAGCAGAGAAGGTCAGCTATAAGCAGCTCCCGGCAGTATTGTCGGATGCCAGCAAGAAGAAGTACGGATGGCGGATGCAGCCGCGAAAGGCCGGGTATGTTTACAAGCTCGCGCCACGTGTGGTGTTTGCGTTTCCCCTGAAGCAGATTACGACCGCGGTGACCAAGTGGGTGTTCGAGTAGTTCGGTAACGCACGCTTCAAAGGCGCTGACTGACTCGCCTTTTCGAGTGAGCTTGAAAGCCGACGGCCTCAGTCGCCATTCCGGCTGTACCCTATTTCTGCATCCTCCTGAGAAGAGAGGTACATGTAGTGCTTGACATTGCAATTTGCAATATTATAATTGCAAATTGCAATATGAAGTTGGGTGAAAAATTACGGTACCTCAGGCTGGTGGAGGGCACGCTGCGCGGGATGGATCGCGAGATGACCCAGCAGGAACTCGCTAAATCGCTCAAGAAGGATTTGGGGCACGGGCTGAGCCAGTCCTACCTGTCGCAGATCGAGAGCGGTGCGCGCCCACACTTGACGAATGCCTCGCGCATGATGCTGGCGCGGTTCTTCAAGGTGCATCCCGGCTACCTGGTGGATGACCCGGAAGGATTTCATACCGAGCTGACCAGCGAATTGCGGGCAACAGAAGACCGGCTTGATTTGTGGCTCACCGCGGGGGCCGAGCAGTTCTCGAGCGATCCGGCGCTGAGCCATGCATTAGTGGAAGTTGCGAAACATCGCGACACGCGCAAATGCATTGTGCTGCTGGGCGCGATCCTGGAAAGTCCCGAGCTCGTGGAGCGGCTGGCCGAGGTACTCAAGCCGGACCTGAACGAACCGCCACACAGGGCGAGGCGCAAGCACAAGACGCCCGGAGGGACATTATGAGCTGGGCAATCTTCTATCTGGTGTGTTTTCTGATTGGCGTGACCCTGAGTGTTCTGTCGTTTGTGGGTGGAACTCTCCATTTGCCTCACGTGCACGTTCATGTGCCGCACTCGCACATTCCACACGCAACGGGACACCTGGCAACCCGACAAGGCGGCCAAACAGCTGAAATGCCGTTTTTCAACTTCGCGACTGTTACCGCATTTCTGGCTTGGTTTGGAGGCTCGGGATATTTGCTCACCCGCTATTCGGCATTCACTGTCACGGTCATCATGCTGATCGCGGTCGTGGTGGGTTTGCTGGGTGCGGCATTCATTTTCCTGTTCCTTGTGAAGTTCCTGATGAAGCACGATCGCGAACTTGACCCTGCGGACTTCGATCGTGTTGGCGTGCTAGGCCGTGTGATCAGCCCGATCCGTGAAGGCGGCACAGGCGAAATCATTTTCTCCCAGGCGGGGACCCGCCAGACCTGCGGGGCGCGCAGCGAAAGCGGCGACGCCTTGCCAAAAGACACCGAGATTGTTGTGACCCGCTATGAGCACGGGATTGCGTATGTGCGCAAGTGGGACGAGATGTCAGCGTAGCCGATAGCAAGGAAGGAGGCGTATGCCGTTTCACATTCCAACCGAAGCACTCATCATCGCCTGGACAGCGGTTGCCGCGGTAATCCTGCTGATGGGCGTATTTGCCAGACTTTATCGTAAGGCCGGACCACACGAAGCACTGGTGGTGTACGGCTTTCGCGGTACGCGTGTGGTCAAGGGACACGGGACGATCATTCTTCCCATGGTGGAGAATTGCCGCGAACTCTCGTTGGAGCTGATGTCGTTTGACGTGGCGCCGCAGCAGGACCTCTACACCAAGCAGGGCGTTGCCGTAACTGTCGAAGCGGTAGCGCAAATCAAGGTGAAGTCCGATCCGGAATCAATCCTGACGGCGTCAGAGCAGTTCCTGACCAAGCCGCCGGCCGACCGCGAAGCTCTGATTCGGCTGGTGATGGAAGGCCACCTGCGCGGCATCATCGGGCAGTTGACAGTGGAAGAGATCGTCAAGCAACCAGAAATGGTTGCCGACCGCATGCGTTCCACCTGCGCCGATGACATGAACAAGATGGGCTTGGAGGTGATTTCGTTCACCATCAAGGAAGTGCGCGACAAGAACGAATACATCACCAACATGGGCCGGCCCGATATTGCGCGCATCAAGCGTGATGCTGACGTGGCGGCCGCTGAAGCGGACCGCGATACGGCCATCAAGCGCGCGCTGGCGCAGCGCGAGTCTGCGGTGGCTAAGGCGCAGGCGGACCAGGAGCGGGTGGCGGCGGAGACTGCTTCGCAGGCGCGACAAGCTGAAGCGCAACGCGACCTGGAGGTAAAAAGAGCGCAATACGCCGAGCTGGTGAAGCGCCAGCAGGCGCAGGCTGACAAGGCGTACGAAATCCAGACCAACGTGATGCAGCAGCAGGTGACGGCTGAGGCGGTGAAGATCCAGCAGGTCGAGAAGGAGCAGCAGGTGAAGGTGCAGGAGGCGGAAATCCTGCGACGCGAGAAAGAACTGATTGCGACCGTTCTGAAGCAGGCTGAGATCGAGCGCCAGCGGATCGAGACTCTCGCCAACGCCGAGAAGCAGCGCACCATGGTGGAGGCGGAAGGCCGCGCCAGCGCCATTCGTGCGCAGGGTGAAGCCGAGGCCGAGATCATCTTCAAGAAGGGCGACGCCGAAGCTCGCGCCATGAACGCGAAGGCGGAGGCCTATCAGGAGTACAACCAGGCCGCAGTTGTGGACAAGCTGATTACCGGACTGCCCGAAGTTGTTAAGGCCCTGGCGAGTCCGCTGTCGAATGTGGACAAGATCACCGTGGTCTCAACCGGCAACGGCCACTCGGCGGGATTGAATAAGGTCACGGGCGATATCACCGAAATGGCCGCGCAGGTTCCGGCACTGTTCGAGGCGCTCTCGGGTATGCACATGTCAGACCTGTTGGGGAAGATACGGACGATCGGCGACAAATCGCCCAAGCCTGACACTCTGAAGACCGGCAGCAATCGTGCCACAGACACGGACGCGGGGACAGAAAAGTAAGAGGTATCACGCATTCGTCTTGCCTCGTACAGAGGAGAAACATTTTGCATTGATTAACAGCTAACAGCTAATTGCTAGTTGCAAGCTGCTAAGACAAGGAGTCGTTATGGCATTACTGGATCGAGTGGCGACGCTGGTGCGAGCCAATCTGAACGATTTGATCGACAAGGCTGAGAATCCGGAGAAGATGCTGAAGCAGGTGATTCTCGACATGGAAAACCAGTTTATGCAGGTGAAGACGCAGGTGGCTATCGCTCTTGCCGATCTTCATTTGCTGCAAAAGAAGAAGCAGGAGAACCTCGACAAACATGCCGACTGGATGCGTAAGGCCGAACTCGCCGTAGACAAGAAAGACGATGCGCTGGCCCGGGCTGCGCTGGAACGTGTCATGAGCTTCCAGCAGATGGCTGACAGCTTTGCCCAGCAGATTCAGGATCAGGAGGCTCAGGTTGAATCGCTGAAGGCGGCGCTGAAGAAGCTGGAAATCAAGCTGTCGGAAGCTCGCGCCAAGGTGGATCTGCTGATCGCTGAACATCGGCGTTCGCGCGCCACCAGCCGTGCCGTCGAGGCACAGCTCACGCCTACAGGTGAGAACCGTACCTTCGACCGCATGCGTGCCAAGGTCGCTCGCGAGCAGGCCATCGGCGAGGCCCACGCGCAACTGCTAGGCGAAGATATCGACGGTCGCTTCCATGCGCTGGAGCGCGAGGAGAAAGTTGAGGCCCTGCTGGCGGAGTTGAAGGAACGAAGGAAGCTTTTGGCCTGAGACCTAGTTGTCCGTAGCCAATCGCTAGTTACAATCCGCCGCTTGCGTTCGGGGCATATATTCCCCAGAATAGGGAAACCATCTGTGGGGAGCTGTCCTTGAAGAGCAGCAACACGATCCTTCTCCGGGTGAGGGCAGCATGGCGCTAAGGGCCGGCGACAAAATCGGTGACTACGAAGTGCTGAGCCAGCTCGGGCACGGCGGCATCGGCGAAGTCTACAAGGTGCGGCACCTCATCTCGCAGCGCACCGAGGCGCTGAAGTTGCTGCGTTCCGACCGCGAGGGCGCAGACCTGTCAGATCGTTTTCGGCGCGAGATTCGTGTGCTGGCAAGCCTGTCGCATCCGCATATTGCACAGTTGCACACTGCCTTCCAGGCAGGCGAGCAGGTCGCCATGGTGATGGAGTTCGTCGAAGGCCAGGACCTGCAGATGAAGATGCGCTCGCCGTGGCCGCGGCGCCCGGTGGAGGGCATTGATTATGTGCGACAGGTGCTCGCGGCGCTCGACTACGCCCACGCGCGGGGTGTGATTCATCGCGACATCAAGCCGTCGAATATCGTGATTACGCCGGCAGGCGAAGCGAAGCTACTGGATTTTGGATTGGCCTTCCGTGCTGCCGACGCCAGCCAGACGCGCCCGGGGCACGTGCTGGGAACCCTGCATTACATGTCTCCCGAGCAGGTGCGAGGCGAGCGCGCGGACGCCCGGGCAGACCTTTATTCGACCGGCGCTATGCTGTATGAGATTCTCAGCGGGCGAACTCCGTTCTCCGGAACCGATTACGAGATTATGCGCGGCCATGTGAACGCCTCGCCAAGACATCCTGCCGAGCTGAATCCGTCAATGCCGCTGACCTTGTGCGCCACCATCCTAAAGGCAATGGAAAAGGACCCGGCGGCGCGGTATCAATCAGCAGCCGAATTTTCCGCTGCTCTGGCGAACATGTCTTATGACGAAGCGCAAACAATCGCCCAGTTGTCGGTAATTGCGCCGACCATTCCCTCGATGACGGCAAGCGGAAAACCGGCGGCGGGCGGTGCCTCGCCCAGGCCGAGCGGCGATCCGGGGCGCACATGGAAACTGCAACCGGGGGAGCTGGACTCCGTCAGCCGGGAGCTGGCGGCGTTCATCGGGCCAATTGCCAAAGTGGTGGTGAAACGCGCAGCCGATCGCTGCTCATCGGTCGATGAGCTATATGCGGTGGTTGCGGGTGAGATCGATACCGAAAAAGATCGGGTGCGGTTTCTAGCAGGGAAGAAGCGGTCGACCTTGTGAGACTGGATTCCGCCAATCGATCAAGCGTAGATCTTTGGGTTGTCATCCTGAACGAGGTCGCCGCGGCGACCGAGTCGAACGCTCGGCGTTGAGTCGCAGAAGTAGTCCCGCAATACCTACCGAGACTTCCGTCTACTGCTCCAGCATCTTCAGTGCCTTCTCCAAACTCACGCGCATGCGGTTGAACGAGCTGGTTACGTCGGCGATTTCGTCGCGACCTTTCACTTCCAGTCCAGGCACGTCGGTATCGCCTTTGCTGATGCGGTCAGCCGCCTGCGAAACTCGGTGCAGCGGACGAATGACGATCACATAGAGTCCTGTATCCAGCGCAAGAATGGTCAGCACAAATGTCGCGATCAGGAAGATGATCAGGCTCCGGTATGCCTTGTCGGCCACCTGGACCGGCACGGCCATGGGCACGGCGACAATCTGCGCAGCGATCACCTGGTTGAGCTTCCAACCGAAACCATTCTGCGGACCATAGGCCTTGATCATCGCCGCCGGAGCAACATCGGGTGTGCTATGACATTCCAGGCAGCTCTGCTTCGCCACCATCGGCCTGGCTAAATAAAGATACCGGCCAGTTGGCGTCTCGCGCTCGCCCACAATCTTGTTATCGTTCGGATGGTCGGCGAAGTATCGGACGATGTCAGCTTCCCAGTCTTCGGCGCGGTCAATCAGGTTAGTCGGATTGAGCGTCGCCTCGCGATAGGAATAGTCGGGATACGACTTGCGTATGGAATTGAAGACGGTTGTCGCGGCGAATGCGGGTACGGTCTGGGGAAAGAACCGGGTTTCGTGCTCCGGATGTTCAAGGACCAGAGGCTTCACCTGCTCGGAGGTGTAGTCGCGGGTTGATCTGGCGCTGGCCATCATTAATTCGGCCTGCTGCAGCACCTGGTCGCTTGCATTACGCATGAGGAACTGATAGGCCAGGTGCGAGATCACAAATCCGCTGACGCCAAAAAATACCAGCAGCACAAGATTGAACTTGGAGAGAAGTTTCATGGTCCTGAACCCGTGCGGACATTATACGAAGGCAGCACACGGCGACGGGAAAGGCGACCGAGCCTACCACGTGCCGATGCGCAACACGGCTTCGGTCGTAATGCGGATGCCGTTGTTGGGATGAATGTTGTCCACGCCGCCCATCCAGGAATGAGTGTACTGGATGTTGAGCAGCCGCCAGGCGAATGGGCGCTTGACGACGTAATCGACCCCTCCTCCGATAGCCAGGCTGGGACCGTTGCTGGCTACTTGAGTGGACCAGTCGCTGCGCTTGGGATAGTGCGGCAAAGTTCCATTGCCATCATTCCATGCGTTGAGCAGCTTCGTTTCCAACTCGGGATTGTCTACCTCGTAGGTGACCTTGCGGCCGCCGAAGAGCACTTCGGCGAAAGGAGACCAGCGGTGGGTAGCAAGGGGCGTCCAGCGAGGACCACCGCCGTAAAAAAGCGAGTCGCCACTCTGCGTATACTTGGAAAAGCCCATGATCAGACAGCCGTTTACTTCTCCCACGATCTGCCATTCGTTTGAGAGGCGCGCAGCACCGGAGCCTCCGCCGCCGATACAACTACGGCCGCTAAAGCTTTCGAAGTTGGGGTAAGCCGACAGCTCGATCGGCGCAGCCTTGGGATAAACACGGTTCGGATCGCTGGAAGGATCGGGCTGCCGCTTGACGAATTCGAAGGGCTTAGGACCATTGTGGTATTTCCAGTCGGCAATCATCTCCTGCCGCTTTACGAAGTTCTCGCCGAAGATGCCCATGCGCGTGTCGCGGCTCCAGGGCTGCTTCATCGCCATAAGGTTGCCGAACGACCGTCCGGGGTTCAGGAAACAGCGCGTGAGCATAATCAGCGCCCGGTTGGCGGTGCGGTTCTCGAGCCCCATGATGAGGTAGCGGTCCAGCGCGTCCTCGCCCATCATGTCGAGGGTTCCGAGTGTGGGCGTATCGACTAAAGTGATGAAGCCTGGCGAAGCGTGCAACATGACGTTGCCGATGCTGGCTTCGCTGATGGGCCCGATCTTCCACTGCGTGTGCCATACAGCCGAATAGCCCATAGAGCGCAACAGGCTGATGAAATAATCGCGTCCATCACCCCACTGCACGGTCTTGTACCGGGGATCATTTTCGCGCAGGATGTATCCAAAGATCGAGCCCTGGATGGGGTGCCCCGCATAAGGTGCCATGAAGCGATCGCTGTCACTCCAGCCGCGCAGCTCGCTGACCGAGCGGGTCCAGTCTTGGAACCATGGCCCGTACAGGGCATCGCGCGTGCCCGCCTCCGTCCACACGTTAAAAACCTGCATAATGCCGGTGGAAAGTAGTGACTCGCGATTAGCGGTATTCCAATGAATGTGCGTGTCGGCCTGTGGAGGCTCAGCAGGCTTCCCGAGCGAGCTGCTGTCGCGCTGATCGTGAGGCGTCCGGCTGGAGCTGGCCCCCGAAGCGCTTGAATCGATGTTCGACGGAACGGAATCGGTTGCCGCCCCGGCAGCGGAAGCAACGGTGAAGGGTCGCACCGCTTCAGCTGAAACCTCCAGAGAAGGCAGCCATACTTCCTGCCTTGCTGGAACCGTTTGGGCTACGACGCAGGTGGTGAGCGCAAAAAACAGCAGCCAAAAAAAGGATTTCATTCGACCCCGAATCGAACTTCTTCCACAAAAATGCGACTACTCGTCGCCGAGCACCAGCGTGTAAGAATTTCACTGGAGATCAGAAACAGTCTGACAACCTGCGAGTACAGACGCAAGTCCACTTCTTGGTATTAACAAGTCGATTATTATATACAAAACGCCCGACTGATCAGCCGAAGTGTCCGCGATCGAACATCCTCTCCACCATTTTGAACATCTTCGGCCGCAAAACAATCAACCGGTCCCACGGTAACTCTTTTTTCTCCTTATTGATCTATCGCATGCGCTCCGTGGCCGTCCAAACGCATGCAGGATGTCGGCCGCTTTCTCGCGAGGTGAGGAATGCAAGGCTTGTTGCAGGATCTTCGGTTCGGATTTCGCCAACTCAGGAAAAGCCCCGGATTCACGCTAACTGCAATTACTTCGCTGGCGCTCGGCATCGGTGCGACGGCTGCAGTATTCAGCGTGGTTTATGCGGTACTCCTTGATCCCTACCCCTACGCTGACACCGACCGCATGGTGCATCTCGTCTTGAAAACCAGAACCGGACGGGACTGGTGGGTAGGATTTACCGGCCCGCAATACCAAAAGTTGCGGGAAGCAAGGTCGGTTGACACTGCGGTTGCCTGGGACCAGTGGAACCTGACAACCACCGGCGGTGAGCTGCCCGACGACGTCAGCGCCATCTACTTTACTGGCAATGCCTTCAACTACTTTGGCGCTCCTCCCATACTGGGACGAGGCCTTCAACCCAGCGATTCTCCCGAGGGCGCCGAGCCGCAGCCCGTCGCCGTGCTGAGCTACAAATTCTGGCAGCGGCACTACAGCGGCGAGCGTGACGTGGTTGGCAAAACCATCCAATTGGTTCACAAGAACTACACCGTCGTCGGCGTGGCACAGCCGCGCTTCACTTGGGGCGACGGGGATGTTTATCTGCCTCTGAAAATGACGGCGGATCCGGCGCGGCAATATGAGGCAGATGTCAAGCTCAAACCTGGTATAAGCCACGCGGCGGCCAACGCGGAGTTCCAATCGCTGTTCGAGCAGTTCGCCAGGGAAACGCCCCGCCATTTCCCCAGCGATGGCTTTAACTTTAAGGTGGCCGTGCGAGGGATGAACGATCAGTTTGTCGAGCGCCTGGGGTCGACGCTTTATCTGTTGTTGGGTTCGGTGGCGCTGTTGTTGCTGATAGGTTGCGGTAATGTGTCGATTCTGTTGTTGGCGCGCGGAGCTGCCCGCGAGCACGAGTTCGCGGTACGTGCGGCGGTAGGCGCTGGGCGTGTGCGTCTGCTGCGGCAACTGCTGACCGAGTCCCTGGTGCTGTCGCTGAGCGGCGCGGTGCTGGGCGTGCTGCTGGCCTACAGGTCAGTCGCGATGATCGTCACCATGTTGCCGGAGAATTCCTTCCCACACGAGGCGGCGATCCGCATCAATCTGCCGGTCCTGTGCTTCAGCGTTGGTCTTGCGATCTTCAGCGGCGTGTTCTTCGGACTGTCGCCGGCCATGCAGTTCAGCCGTCCCGAAGTTTCGCAGGTCATGCAAGCGAGCACAAAGAAAGTGCTGGGTGGAGTGCGCGGCAAGCGTTTTTATAATGTGCTCATCGCCGGCCAAATTGCCCTGACTCTGCTTTTGCTGGCCAGCGCCGGCGCTGCCATCGAGGGGTTCATCAAGCTGAACCACAGCTATCTGGGCTATAACCCGCACAACGTAATGTCGGTCGGCATTCCGGTGCATGACAACTCCTACACCACGTGGGAGGCGCGCTCGCAGTACTTCACGCAATTGATGCAGAAGGTCGCGACCATGCCCGAGGTGAAGATGGCCGGACTTTCGACCAATGCCACGCCGCCGAATAATGGCGCGGATAATCTCTTTGAAATTCAGGGGCAACCAGCGCTGCAAGATCAACACGCGCGGCTGAACTTCGTGAGTTATGAATATTTCCCGGTGCTGCAGATCCCTCTATTGCAGGGGCGCTTGTGGGACGACTCCGAAACCAAGCGTGGCGCAAAAGTCGCCATCATCAGCCAGGCCCTAGCCAGACGATATTTCCCGGAAGGCGATGCTGTGGGTCATCAGATCCGCATGCCCAATCTGAAGGCTGACCCGCCTATCACGCAAGCCATAGCGGAGAGCAACGACTGGATGGAAATTGTCGGAGTCGTCGGGGATGCGCTCGATGACGGACTGGGCAAGCCGATCAAGCCCGAAATCTACATTCCTTACACCATCTGGATGCCGCCCTGGACGCAGGTCCTGGTGCGTACCGAGGTGCCGCCGCTGAGCATTTTGGACAATGTGCGCCGGCAGGTTCACTCCGTCGACTCAGACCAGCAGGTGGAGGGACATGTGGCAAGCCTTGAAGAGTGGATCACCCACCAGCGAGAGTGGGCGCAACAGCACCTGGTCGCGATGTTGTTCGGCGCTTTCGCAGCACTGGCGTTATTGCTGGCAGCGGTGGGACTATACAGTGTTGTGTCTTACACTGTAGCACAGCGAACGAATGAGTTCGGGATACGTATGGCTCTGGGCGCGCAGCGTCGCGATGTCTTGCGGATCGTCTGTACCTCTACTATGTTCAGTGTTGGAACCGGGGTACTGGCTGGAGTCGTTCTCAGCCTGGCAATGAAACGCATTGTTGCCCAATGGGCGCACGGCAGCTCGATCAGTTTTGTTGTGCTCTTGGGTGTTACGGTTCTGCTGGCGGCGGTTGCGGGAGTTGCTTGTGCTCTACCAGCACATCGCGCGTCCGGAATCGATCCCATGCAGGCATTACGGTACGAATGAGACTGCTGCGCTTGGAATGGTAAACTAGATAAGACGTTGAACCCCTTCTCTTCGTCGGGACGTGGCTCAGCCTGGTAGAGCACTCGCTTGGGGTGCGAGGGGTCGGCAGTTCAAATCTGCCCGTCCCGACCAATTCAAAATCAGCGTGTTACGGGTATTCCGTCCTGCGGTAAATTCTAGGGCGAAGGGTCAATCCCACGCAAGCCAACATTCGTGCCGCCTTCGGGCATGTCAGCTGAACACGTGAACGGCTTTGCCGTTGTGGACAAGCAAGAAAGCGTCATGTCAACAGCACATCTCACAATCGTCGAGATAAATGGGGTCAAGGCTAAGCCCGGTGTGGCGGAAAAAAGATCTTAGCAAATCCGGTCGCCTCTGCAGCCGATAAAACTCTGCTGTTATTCGTTGACGCAGTTCGTGTAGGTTTCGCGGTGTGTAGTTAGGCAACCGATGGCCCCGGAGTATGGCGAGATGATGTACTCAATACTTGGCGGCATCACGCCGGAACTTTGGGAGCGTGTATTCAGCAAAGTGGGTGCTACGGATTCCGGCTTTCTTTCCCGTCTCAACATCATAGGGACGAAGAAGATCGGCGCGTCCACAAGCTGAAAGATCCAGACTTCACGGCACTACGCAACCGCATTTTCCCACTGATCAAGGACCTTCAGAAAAACCCGCGCGTATTCTCCCCAACGGCGGACGCTGACCAAGTGGTAGCGAAGTGGTTTGATGGTTTAGTGCTGCCCGAAAACGTACAGCGGTCCCGCCTCAACGTCCACGCTTGGCCTACTGCGTTGCATCTCGCTTGGCTCCGTGGGCATGAGCACATTGAAGCGGAGGACGCGGAGGGCGGCACGCGCATTGCTGACTATCAGGTCCAGATGCGTGAGTATTATGCTCCGCCCGAAGGTGAGACCAAGCAAGCACGGTGCGAGCAAGCAATCCGCAAGGTATTAAAGTCCGTGCGGCAGATACCCAAGCGGGAGCTGCTCCGAAAAACCCACGGCGATCGTTTTGGTGTGGGCCTGTGGGAGAACGCGCTAACGGCCATGATTAAGGCCGGGGAGTGCCGTCTTGAAAAGAGGGGGCGGGGGACATGGGTTATCTTGTTGAAAGCAATAGGCTCCCCTGGGGGGCCTCCTTGGGGACACTTGGCCGGCGGGGCGGGCCATCGTGCTTAGCAGTACGTCCTCGTGCCTATGCCCCTGTGCTAGACATCGTGTCGGTGTTGGACAGCGTAGGCGACCACGATACGTGAGCAGAAAGAGAACCAATGAAAAAACGAGTACGCAAGAGGCCGCCGCAACGATGTGTCTGCGGTCAACCAATTACACACCCGCCGATCCCACCGGGCACACCGTGGCCCGGCGACAACAGCTGCATCCCGGCTGAAGTCATCGCGGCTGGCCATAGGGCGCACGCACCCAACGAATATTGTCAGTGCGCAGTTTGCAACAGTCTCCGGTAGCGAGCCGATGACCAGTGAAAGCTAATAGAGGCAAGAGCGCAAATCTCAAACACCTTCCGAAAATAGCCCTCCGTGGCTCTTTCTCTTTTATAAACAACAAATTCCCAAAATCGAGATTTTCTTGGTTATAGAGCAAAAGGGATGGCGGCGACCTTTTTGAGACAGGTGCTCAAGATTTTGAGACCGCCCCTAGGTCTGCTCTATGTCCATTCCGGGTTGGTGGACCATGAGCAACATATTTGGGGCTTGACACGGAGTAGCCCCCCTATTAGATTTTCGTCGCGTAAGCCGAAAGCCCCGCCAGCCGTTCTGCAAGTTTTGAACGTACGCAAGAGGCGGGGTTTTCCCATTTGTGCGCCAGATTCAGTTGGGACTAATTCTGGGTTGATGCAATCTACTAGCAGTGATAGTATCGCCATCGTTGTAGTTGTGTAATTTTCGACGCAGCCGCTCCCCCGAATGAGTGGCCTTTTTGGACGCAGCCGCTCTACCCCCCGTATGAGCGGCCTTTTTTATGGTTCGGGTGTATGTTGGTTGGATGGTTAGCAAGGCCGAAATTTCCAATGTTAGAGCACTGTTGAAGGCTATCCGCCTCCAGATTGATTTGCTTCAAGCGGCAATCGAACGGAATCCCTACGACAAAGAATCCCGCAAGCGTCTACGAAAAGCCAAGAGCGAAGAGAGCACAATTCTCGCTAAGCTTGCAGAATGGACCCTTAACTAAGTGGTTCTGGGCGGGATACCGTATGGATGATCTTTATCCCAAATGGTTAGTAATATCCCTTTCACAACCTACCCTAAAAGTGGTAGCGTTTGGCGCTTTTTGAGCTTTGCAATGTAGCTAAAATCAAAGATACTTACGACCCGTAAGGTTATAGCCGTAAGGTATCTTCGTCTCCCGCCTATGTGACTTACGTCCATGATGGCGTCACGAACAGTTGGCGGGCTTACCCGCAAGTCGGGACTGTGTGCAACTCAGGGTTGGCCAGTTCGCCCCTTGCGGGTTCTTCTTCTTTGCAGCCTTTTTGGGCTCGCCGTCACAACGCTGCGTACCACATCGCGCTTGGAGCCGCTAAGGTACACACTGTCGTGTGTCGGGTAATTAGTGTGTCGGGTAATTACTTGACAAAGTACTACTACACGATTAGCCTTCCCAGCCAGTTACCTCAAGCTAGGTCTCGGCGGCATAGGGGAATCTGGCCCGGTTTGTGCCGTCCGAGTTTCTTAGCACAACCGCATGAAGGGAGGGACTATGATCGTCACCGCTATGGTGATCGTCATCAGCATCCTAAGCGCGATGTGGGGCTCCTGATCACACCGTCCCCTCTGAAGGCTTTTATGAGCTAGCACCGTGCGCCGCTCATCTAGCCATTTAACCCATTGAAGAGCTTCAGCCGGAGCTAACTGCTTCGGCTTTTCTGTTTGCCGTTAACCGTTCCGGTGCTCGGTCAGGAGTGCATCAGTATGGCCAGCTACTCGGAAGCTCTA
>DASRAA010000129.1:0-4822 GCA_035638375.1 Binatia bacterium
TCGTTCTGGTGCGCAGGGTTCAGTCCGCCTGCGATTCGTCGCCAAAGTACGATCCAGTTGACCTGGTTTTGTAAATTTTCAGAGAAGCTCAACCCCGCCTGGTACAGCCTCCGCATCTGGTCCATGCGACGGCCATCCTCACCAAATCCAAAACCCGGACGTAAGCAGAAGCCGAGCAGATTCAACCAGCGTGCTTCATGCTGGGGACTCAGCTTTCTTCCTTCCGACACTTCGAGCAGGGTATCCGCCAAGCTCCGCGCCAACGAAATTGGCCACGACTCCTTCTTGATTCGCAGTTGCGACTCCAAATCGGTCGCTAAAGAGATAGGGTCGCCCGACTTATTCTCTACTGAGCGGCTGAACGTCGTGCGAATCGAGCATCTTGCAGCTTCCAATACTTCATCGGACACCTGTGCCGCGCTGGATTGGCTCGCCGCTTGGGCGAGTTCGTCGCCGCCCTCGTCCGTAGAGCCTCCTCGCAATTCAAATTGCAACCGCCAGCGATGGGACGAGCTTACCGATTCGCACCAGAGCTCCAGCGTTCCAACCTCGGTGAAGCTAACGGTCAGCCGCACGGTGAGCTCCGTCTCTTGCAGTTTCTTGCCGTAACGCAACAGGGTTGTCAGAGGTGCGTGGCGATGGATCTGCTCCGGGTCGAGCTCCACTACGGCGCCGTGGGAGGCATGACGTACCGTCGAGCTGAAAAGATTGAATGACACTGGGCGATTCGCCAAGACGGAGAATTCACGGTCAAGTTGCAACGTTGTGCCCTCATTGGTTCCGACTGGCAAAACGCACACTGCGGCACCCTCAGTACGCGTTCCGATGTAGTACGTTCGAGCGCTGCCGGCTTTTACGCGCAATCCGCGGCCGCGACGCACTTGCCCATAGTAGGCAGCGCCTACGGCAACGGCGCTGTTCATGCCCTGATTGTGGAGGACTTGTAGATGCCAGCCCGGCTCTCCGTCGCTGAACCAGTTGCCGATAGCTTCAAGAATTCGCTGGCGGGTGATCTCCGGTATGCAAAAGCCGCCGTTAAACAAGACAGCATCCGGCCTCACTATGAGCAGCCTGGATTGCACCTTATCATCCGGCGACATCGATGACACCGACTTCCGCAAAAACGACGCAAGATGCTTCGTGATGGCCGGATCGGTAGCGTAAGGAAGACCAACTTCCCGCAGCCCTGCGACGTTGGTACGCGACGGCATTTCGTCCGGACGAGTGAGTGGCAGGAAGCCTGCCGTTAGCGATTCAACGACTTCTTCGCGCGTCAACTCGGCACTCAGCATCTGTCCGACAACCGCACGTCCGGAGCCGAGAATGTTTATTGGCAAGCGATCAAGATCGGAGTTACCGAGCAGACGCTCCTTGGCTGTTGAGCAAGTAATTTCGACAGCATGCCGCTGGCGCAGGCTGAGCCTGGCATTGAGTTTCTGCTCCACCTTACGCGCCAACGCCAAATCAAGGTTCTCTCCACCGAGAAGCAAGTGCTCGCCAATCGCTGTTCTTTCGAATTGGACGTCTTGCCCGTTAATGGCCGCGCGCACGAGGCTGAAATCCGATGTACCACCGCCGATGTCGCAGACGAGGATGAGATCGCCGTCTTGCAGCTGCGTCGCAGCTTCGGACCGATGGGCGGAGATCCACGCATAAAATGCTGCGAGCGGTTCCTCCAATAGCGTGAGTTTCTGGAAACCGGCGCTTCGCGCGGCTTCCACGGTCAGTTCGCGGGCTTCTTCATCAAAGGACGCCGGTACCGTGAGAACGATCTCCTGGTTCTCAAACAGCGAGTCTGATCGGCTGGAATCAGCGGCCATCGCGTGGTTCCAAGCATTTCGCAAATGCAACAAATAGCGTGCCGAGGCCTCGACTGGTGAGATCCTCGGTTCGGGCGGCTCGGCTTCTCTCGGCAGGATGTCAGCCGTGCGATCAAGTGCGTCCTGGCATAGCCACGATTTCGCTGACGCAACCTGACGTCCGGGCACCAAGGCGCCGAGTTCATGTGCGGCTTTGCCTGCAATGGCAGACGGCTTCTCCTCCCATGGAAGGTCAAAAGCACCGGATACGATTTCCGCTTCGGTGGGAAAGTACAGAAACGAAGGGAGTGCCGGAATGGCGCTGACCTCGCCAGGAGCAACCGCTTGGGCGACCTGGAACACCCGAATGTCGAGCGTAGATTCATTCGCGGTGTCGATGTAGGCAACCACCGAGTTCGTAGTTCCGAGGTCGATGCCGATCAGATAACGCGAAGAACCATCCATCATTGCGACCCGGCTACTGATCGGACTTTTCCCGGATATTCAGTTCGAGCTTCCAGCGTTGTCCCTCTCGTGAAACGCACCACAGTTCGAGGGTTCCAATCTCGGTTACACGCGATTCCAGCCGCACAGGCATTACCGTTCCATGCTTGCCGTCGAGGTTGAGCGTCACTTCGAGCGGGCTCAACTCCTCGACCTCGCCTAACCAGTTGTCGAGAAGATCGCCAACTTGGTCTTGCTTACGAACTGTTGAGCTCAAAAAGCGGAACTCCGCTGGTTCGCCGACGACCAACCCGAACTCGCGTACGGGGATTTGTGCCTCCGTACCCTCTTCCATCCCGAACGGGACGACACAAAGCGCCTTCATAGGAGCTTCCATGCCCGGTACCGCCGGCATGGCACTCTCGATCCCAATATAGTATGTGCGCGAGGCACCGCTGCGAATGCGTACTCCATGACCGCGTCGCGCTTTACCGTAATAAGCCGCACCACGCGCGACCGCGTGCTCCAGATCGGGAGCATCGAGGACCTGCGCCGCTCCTAGCTCGTCGAATCCTTCTTCCGTGAGCCAGCGATTCAGCACGTTTACAACCCGCTCGCGCAAAGCAGCGGCTTTCATTACGCCGCCATTGAACAGCACGTGCGTCGGGCATGCGATGCCGCTGCGGCCCCGCCGACTGTTCGCGGCCTCCGGACTGCTTTGCAACTGCTGCGCCAAAAACCGCGCCAGATGTTTTGTGATTGCCGCATCGGCCGCGTAAGGAAGACCGAGTTCCTGAAATCCGATTCGCCGGGGGCGGATGGGCATTTCGTTGCTAGCTACCTCCGGGAAGAAGCCTTCCACCAGCACGCGATCCAGTTCCTCGCGCAACAACTCGCTTTTGATTGTGCCGCCGACGAGTTTGCGTCCCTTGCCCAGTAGGGTGACATCCTGCTTCTGGGCTTTGGAATGCTCAAAGAGATATTCCTTCGCCGAGCGGCATTGATACCAGAGTCCCTGCAGTTGGTAGTTATCGATGCGGTGACCCTGAGCTTCGAGCTTCTGCTGAAGCAGTCGGGCCAGGGCGAGATCCATGTTGTCGCCGCCAAGCAAAATGTGTTCGCCGACGGCAACGCGTTTGAGCGCCAGGTCGCCGCCTTCGTCAGTAACGGTGATCAGGCTGAAGTCCGTAGTTCCTCCCCCGATATCGCAAACCAGCACGAGATCGCCGATCTTGATGCGTTTGCGCCAGCTGTCGCCTTGACTCTGTAGCCAGGCGTAGAAGGCCGCCTGTGGCTCTTCCAGCAGGGTCAACCGCTCAAGACCTGCCTGCTCTGCCGCGCGGAGAGTAAGCTCTCGGGCTTCTTCATCGAACGAAGCCGGTACGGTGAGAAACACGTCTTGCCTGCTCAATGCGGCGCTACCGCCCGGATGCTGGGCGTCCCACAATGTACGGAGATACCCCAGGAATTGTGCAGAGGCTTCTACGGGCGAAACTTTCGTTATCTCGTCCGGAGATTGCCACGGTAAGATTGCGGCGTTGCGATTCACCGCAGCGTGCGATAGCCAGGACTTCGCGGAAGCTACCAGTCGCGACGGATTCTCGGCGCCACGCTTACGCGCCAATTCTCCGATCACGAATGTCGGCTGGGTGTCCCAAGGCAGCTGAAGACTACCCGCAGGAAAATCCAGTTCTCCAGGAACGTAAAGGAATGAAGGCAACAGCGTGCGATCAGCTACTTCGTTCGGATTGACAAGCTGCGGGATATTATCAATTGTAATCTGCGCGTTTTCATCCGCCACATGGCAGTGGGCCAAGGCGGAATTCGTGGTGCCCAGATCAATACCAACGATGAATTCCGAATCCAAAGAAAACTCCATTAATATGCAATACGAATGGTAGAGGTGCTAGGCGATCTCGACCTCTGCGGGTGCGACAATCTTGCGCCCCGATCCCTCGGGCAGCGAGGGTAGGCTGACTTCTGTCACTTTCCAGCCCCTATGACGCAACACTCCCTTGACTGGAGGCGTCCCCACAACATTTCCTACGAGCTTGATTGCCGCCTGATCCATACCCGGTAGTACACTCACGGGCTGATCTTCCTCCGCGGAGATGACAGGCTCGAGCCTTATATAACGGTCCAACACTTGCCGGCACGAATCATGAATCGACCTAACGGCGGCTCCGAGTTGGCCGTCGGGGTAGGGTGAAACATCCTCGACGAGGAAATCCACCAACCGTCCATCGCGCTGAAAAAGAGCGAGCATTTGCACGGCCCGGTCGACGGAATCGTCCAACACTTTATCGGTTGGTATTCTCGCCGGGGAGCTTGCCAAAGTTGTACTCGGTGAAGCGATTAGCTCCCGCGCGATGTCCTGCGGGATTTCGCCCTTCGACAAAATTACAAAGAAACAACGGAACGCGTACCAGACACGTGTTGAGAATGCAATCATAATGGCCTGACTCCAAGCTGAATATTCAGGGATAAGACTGCGTTTTTCTCGTCATCGGCAACGCAGGGCCCGTGCTAAGCCGCGACCGCCATTTCGCAGTTGGCATTGTGAGTCCGCCGGCTAGGGG
>DASRAA010000130.1:0-17942 GCA_035638375.1 Binatia bacterium
GCTAGTTAACGCTGGGTTCCGGGTTGACCCGTCATCCGCCAGAAATCCCCGGCGACGAAGCAGTTCTTGCAACCCACTTTTCAAATTGCCTATTCGATTCGTTCAGGTCCTATATGGTGTTTCCAGGCGAGCTATGGGTGAGCTACGACGGTTACCGAGTCTGCCATCGAGATTACCCACGGGCAGTGCGCGTAGTCGACGATGCGTTCGATGTGTTGGCCAATCACCTTCAGGCGTACAACTGAATACGGTGTCCATGTGTCCGCCCCGCGCCGCAAAATGATCACAACAGGTTCGCCGTCCACTTCACCCGTAGCCAGTTTCCAGGGAATCGACCATCGCTCGTAATTTCTAAAGTAGGGAGCCTCCGCCAGTTTTCCCGCAAAGGCGTCGGCCACAGTTAGGCGGGCATCGGCGCTAATCAATTCACGCACCCCGTCCCAGTCACGACGGTTGAAGCGATCAACATAGAGTTTCATTATCCTGGTCAACTCCGGATCCACGGCTCGAGGAGATTTTGACGGAGCAGGAGCGGAGGCCAACTTTGTTCGCCCACGATTGAGAGCGGCCTTGACGCCACCCACCGTGGAGTCCACGAGTTCCGCGATCTCCTGCAGCGAATAGTCGAAAACATCTTTCAGCAGGACGCACGCACGTTCCTTAGGAGGCAGGTTGGCTACAAGATGTTCGACGGCACGCCCAAGGCCGAGCACCGGTGCTTCAGCCGGCTCAACCGCTTCTGGGACCATCGCCGCAGTTTCGGCCTCGGCCCGAACCCCACGTTTCCTAAGCAGGTCGATACAACGATTGTGGGCGATTTGAAACAACCACGGCTTCAAAGGACGGCTGTCGTCAAATTGGTCGAGCTTAGGATAGGCTTCGAAAAGTGCTTCTTGCACCACATCTTCGCCATCCATGACGGAACCGGTCATTCGCGAACAATAGCGGTGCAAGCTCGGACGGAGCTGCGTGATGGTTTCGAGAAACACCAGGTAGCGTGCTTCAAAGGGACCGAACTGATTCAGATATTCAGTATTATTCATGTCGCATCCATGCGGTTCCTAAACACGCTACCCGACCGAGATGCAAACTGGTCATTTCTCCCCCGCCTTAATCGCTAAGGCGTGATCGACTGGGATCACCACGACCGAGAACGGAGTTCCCGCGTCATCCGAGGCTTGCGGGAGCGGCGCACCGAAGGTGTTCCCGCCAAGCATCGAGTTCTCGTAATCTGGAGCGTATACCATGATGTGTGGATGCCAATGCCCAGCAGGTCCCAACACTTGATCGGCTGACCACATGTAACCAAAGCTGACTTGATCCCGCTTTGGGAGTTCACCATTCTCATAAGCATGCTTCACTGCCTCGGCAATCTCGTCAGGTGTCTTGCCTTGGATTCCCAGCTTAGTTCGGAATTCGTAATAGGGCAGAACAGTTTTGACTGCTTGTGGATTGAGGCAGATCGGCGCCAGAGTTTTTGGATCGTACGAGATGGCGTCGCGAACCTGGACGGGGGTAAAGGTCGGAGCTCCGGTGAGGCCCCTCATCACGAGGCAGACGAAGCCGTTGTCGCCCTGATAGACCGCTTCGAAGCCATTCTTGGTGAACACTTTGATCGTCGCACGGTCCGAAATATTTGCCGGGGCAGCACTCTTGGCTAAGGCAATTTCCGACACTTGGGGCATCAGATACTCCTCAATCAGCGGATATTTACGAGGCTGCGATTTGGAAGTTTGCGAGTGAGCAGCCGGGACAAAGAGGGCTGCCGACAATACTGGGTGAATGAATGTGTTCCTCATGGGGATCGTGTCTCCTTTTTAAATCTCTCTTGCCTGCCGCTATTACGGCTGCCAGAGACGCGAGGATACGCAGAATGTTCTGGGCGCCGATCCTGAGTACAACAATTGGCCTGTGCTAATCTGCCGTTCTTAACGTGGAGGTCACTATGAATCTGCCTGCATCCGCAACTGCAAATGCGTCCCCAGCCGCGCTCACGGCTGCGCCCTCTCCCGATCACATTCTGCAAATAGGTTTTGGGTTCTGGGCTTCAAAGACGCTTTTGAGCGCGGTGGAAATGGAAGTGTTTACCGAGTTGGCGAAGCATCCTGAGGACCTAGAAGAGCTGACAGGACGCCTGGGACTGCATCCGCGGTCGGCGCGGGACTTTCTCGATGCTCTGGTGGCGCTGGGATTCTTGGAACGGCACGAGCGGGTCTACTCGAACACGCCCGCGGCCGATCTGTATCTGGACAAGAAGAAGCCGTCGTACATCGGCGGGGTTCTGGAAATGTGTAACCACCGCTCGTATGGGCACTGGGACAATCTCACCGAGGGACTGCGCACCGGGCTGCCGCAGAGTGAGCTGAAAGGAAGGGGCGCACCTGTGTTTGAGACCATCTACGCCGACCCTGCCCGACTGAAGGAGTTCCTGAAGGCGATGACAGGAGTCAGCCACGGCGCCAACCTGGCGATTGCGGCGAAATTCCCCTGGGCGAATTACAAGTCGGTAGTCGACGCAGGGTCGGCGCAGGGCGATCTGCTGGTCCAGGTGGCTCTCAAGAACCAGCACCTGCTCGGCATCGGATTCGATCTGCCGGAAGTAGGCCCGATTTTCGAAGAGTACGTTGAAGCCAACGGCCTCGCCTCGCGGGTGCAGTTCCAGCCCGGCAGCTTCTTCACAGAGCCTCTGCCAAAGGCCGACGTGGTCATGATGGGGCACATCCTGCACGACTGGAACCTCGAAGAGAAGCGAATGCTGATTGGGAAGGCGTACGAAGCGCTTCCCAAGAGTGGCGCGCTGCTGGTATACGACGCGATCATCGACGACGATCGCCGCAAAAACGCGTTCGGCCTTATGATGAGCCTTCAAATGCTAATCGAAACTCACGGAGGGTTCGACTACACCGGCGCTGATTGCATTGGATGGATGCACGATGCGGGATTCAGGGAGACTCGAGTGGAGCATCTCACCGGCCCCGACTCCATGGTCATCGGCATCAAGTAACGGCGGCGTTGCTGTCCTTGAATCCGCGCGGTGGAAACGCGAAGGTGATAGAACGGAGCAATTGTGCAGATCGTTCTCGATCATATCGGCGCCTGGCTAGTCACCACGGCAGTGGCTCTTCTTACGATCTTTTCGGATCGACTCCTCGCACGCATTCGTTTCCAGCTTAACCGTGCAGACCTACGAGTCAAGCAGTATGAAGAACTGGCGCAGGATCTGAGTAGGTACATTCATACGCACTTGTAAGAGCGGGATAAGGGCAGTCCGATACTAACGCCTCGCTGTAAGGGATAGCTTGTGCCGTGGCCTGTTTCGTGACCCTGCCATACCCTACCTGTGTCGGTGCACTCGTCGGTGGCGCTCAGGCTGACGCTTGCGACAGTGAACAACAGGTCAAAGCCGCACGGGATCACAGCTCTTGGAGCCTGAGACGACGGGGATCATGGGGAAATTTGTAGGGACGTGACGCTAGAGACTTGAGAGCTGCCCGCAAGCTATTGAAAGAAATGGTAGGCACGAGGACTCGAACTCCTGACCTCTACCGTGTCAAGGTAGCCTACCCCACAATCAGTATGCAGAAAGAACGAGCACAAATGGCGATTTGAGCCAATGTTTATGCGGGGTAAACATTAGTCGATTACACGTTAATGCCATTGACAACCGACGGCACCTCTCATACCTTGCCTGAAGCGTTAATTTCCCCAGTTCAACTTGTGTTACGAAAGCGCTCACGATCTGGCCAATGCGTGACGTCTTTGTTGAGGCCGGCTGTGGCTTTCCGAGTGCCCGATCCCGCAACTCTTCGCGACATCTTCTCCGCCTTGGGCTTCGTCACTGCGAGCCAGCGCATGACCCCGGTTCTACAATGCGCCTACAAGGCGGCGCAAGTCAGCGATACAACGGTCCTTCTGCAAGGCGAAACGGGGACCGGAAAGCAGGTGCTCGCCCGGGCGATTCACAGTCTCGACCAGAAGCGGTGTAGGTTCGGATTCGTCACTGTGCATTGCAGCACGGTCACTGAGACTCTGGCGGAGAGCGAGCTTTTCGGTCATTGTAAGGGCTCATTCTCAGGAGCTGACAGAGCCCGTGGCGGTCTTTTTCAGGCGGCAAACCGCGGCACGATATTTCTGGATGACATCAATGACCTGCCGCTCCGCCTGCAACCGAAGCTGCTCGATGCACTGCAACGTGGAATCATCCGGCCCCTGGGTTCGGATCGGGAAACCCGCATTGACGTGCGGATCATCTCTGCGGCGAACCGCCCACTCGAGGCCATGGTTGAGGCTGGAGCCTTTCGTGCGGATTTATATCACCGCTTGAACGTCATTCAACTCCAGCTTCCGCCGCTGCGGGAGCGCGGCGAGGATCTGGCTGCATTGATTCTGGAATTTGCCAGGCGATACCCTAACCTGCATGCGGGCATCACCTCGCTGGAACCCGACCTCGTAGAGTACTTGCAAAGCTGCACGTTTGAAGGAAATGTCCGAGAGCTGGAGAATGCTGTGCAGCGCATGCTCTTCAACAAGAGCGAGGGCGCTTCGTTGTCCCGCGCTGACTGGTTGCATCAGCAGGCGCTATCAACTGCCAGGTCTCCCCATGGTGGCGAGATTTTGAAGGCTGCCAACTTGTTGTGGGTCGTCATGCTCAAGCAGGCCGTACCTTTGCCTGAACTGATGCGACGCATCGAAAGTGAGCTGTTAGAAAAGGCTCTGCACATCCCGGGAAAGACCCGGCGCGATCTTGCGGAGATGCTTCATACCAGCGAAAGAACTCTTTACCACAAGATCAGCGCGCATGGCATTCGCGCAACCACCCGCCGATCAGCTTAATGGTGCCCTCAAGTACGACAGAGCCAAGACGGTTATTGTGCACCTTAACGCAGACCGCGAACGGCCTCTGCCAACTCTTGCACAGCTCCGGGCCTTGACCGGTCATTCACGCATCGCCAGATTGTGGTCGTGGCGAATCACATGCGATTGATTTTTATGCGTGTTTTCCGCGTTTAGCCCAGCGACCTTTAGAGAGCGAACCGTGGCGCACTACTTGCAGGAGCAACATCACGGCACCATTTTGCCCGAGAACGAACGTGGGAGATTTACGCAATGCTGTCGCCTTCTCGCGTCACGAAAGAAACTGCAAGCAAGGCGGCCAAATCTACGACGCGGTTGAATGCGGATGTCGAACCTCTGGGCTTGGAGGAAGCGCCGACATCGGACCTCAACACCCCAACCTACAGCCTGGCAGACATAGCGCTATTCGCGCAGGGGGCAGACGGAGATCAGCAACCCGAGCAGCAGCGCGCGAGGCGCTCGCAAATACGGCGTCGCTCCGCCGGGCTTCCCATCGCTCCGCCTTCTGTTTACGAAGCCCTGCACTCGCCCAGTCGTCCCCTCGAGGCAGACGATCTTAGGTTCTTTGAGTTCCGCTTCGGCCAGAGCTTCGGCAACGTTCGAGTGCATACAGGGCCCAAGGGTGCCGCTTCCGCCCGTACCTTAAGTTCGTTGGCATACACGGTGGGCGATCACATCGTCTTTGGCTCCGGTCAGTATTCGCCGAGAACAAGACATGGCCGAAAGCTGCTGGCTCACGAGCTTTCGCATGTGAGGCAACAAGACCGGGCCAGGCCAGCCGGTGAGCTGCTTGAAATCGGAGATGCCTCCGACACTCTCGAACATGAAGCAGAGGCAGCGGAAACACGTGCGGCCAGCGTCACCTATCTTTTCACGCAGAGAGTCCAGCGTGTTTCGGTTTGGCAGAAAATCATCCGCTTCTTTGGCGTCGAGGGAGATTTTGGGGACAAAGAATTGTTCGACTACCTACGGTACCTCGACACCTATCACCACATCGAAGACAACTACGACAGCGATAACAAAGCTCGCGCAGTGGTCAAGCGCTGGCAAGCGGGCAAGGCAGGATACGCGCTTTTCGCGCCCCAGAAGGTGCTCCTGATTAAAGAGATGCTGTCGGGCGTTGTCAGCGGTGCCGATGAAATAGGGATCCTTGGCATTATCGCTGGATCGGACGATGGGGATCTCTACAGAATCTTCCAGCAGGTGAAACCAGAAGACCTGCAAAAAAACATCGGCGGCGACATTGGGAAAAAACTTGAACTGTTGATTCTCGAATATAAACGCCGGAACGCCGATCCCATGACCGGAACGGCTGCGGTATCGGAAACGCAGCACCTGCTAACGGAATCGGTGCTCAGTCCGGGGTCAAAGCTGGTGGACGAACCACCCAAGCCCGATCCAGATAAGGACAAGGACAAGAAGGACAAAGAAGATGAAAAGAAGCCACCTCCGCCGCCACCAAAATTTGAAGACGCTCCCAAGATGACCGGCGTTGCAGACCACGCCTTTGAAAAAGGGATGGTCGTGGCGATCAAGGATTTTGTGCAGAAGAAGGCTGCACAGTTTCAGGCAAACAAGAAAGCGGGTTTCGTATTGTCAGGCGACATAGCGCGGGATCTTGGAAAAGTAGCGCAGAAGCATACGGAAGAATATTTCGCGCCCTATCTTGAGGTCGCAACCCGCGGGCCTTCGGAACCCTACCATCCCGGCAAGTATGACGTGACGAAAGAGATTCACTCTCAGGCCGAAGTGCCCATCACGGTCGAGGGTACCGCTGACCACCCCGGCCGTCTCCAGTGGATGCGGTATTGGATGGCGCATCAGGGAGAAGGCGTACTCAAGACCTACAATTGCGACACGACGCGCAGTCCTGACAAAGAGGAGTTCGAGCGTGTCGCGGGCATTATCGCCCGGGATGCGTCCCTCGGATCAAACATTGACGACACCATTCACGGCTGGCCTGCCGAAGCTACCGGTGGAATCAACCTGGACTTGCAGCGCGATACCAGCACGGAAGAGAAGAAGCGTTGGGAACGCTGGGACATCTACACCACAATCCTTCACGAGATGATGCACAAACTTCAGCATCCCAACTACAAGCGCACGCATGAGTTATTCACCGGAACCGCGCAGGAGATCCTCAAGGAGGGTATGGCCGACGTCATGCGCCGCGATCTCTGGGATGGCCCGGGACAGTTGAAGAAGAAGCTATCTACGCCGGCTTATGACAGCACGCGGGAGCAGATCGAGGGCGGAAAGTACGATTACCGCGAAGAAATCGTCAATTACCACAAGGATTATGACGAAAGGGCAGAGGCGCTGAAGATCGTCAATGGTGACGACAAGCGTAAGGGCGTGGGCATGCCAAACGCCCGCGCAGCCTTCTTCCTGGGCCATACCGATCTGCTGGGAATTGGCGAAGGTACACGTGGCGCGAGGAGCTCGCTGGTAGGTATTGCCAACTATCGTGCAACAGACGAGAAGGAGGCGCAGATCGTAGTAGCTAAGGCGGGCGATACGCTGGAGACGATCCGCACGCGCACCGGTGCCGGCGAAAACGGAGTGCTGAACGAGATGACCGACAAGCCTTTGAAGCCGGGCGATGCCATTAACGGCGGGATGCGTCTGAAGATACCCGGAATCCGTTACGTTTATGCCATCAGAGGCGATACATTAAAAGCCGTGGCAGCGCAGAACCTTGTTGAGCTCGAGGCGCTTGCGGCGGCAAACGATCTCAAACCCGAGCCGGACCACAAGTTCCCTCCCGGCGCGCGAATATTGATTCCGATTCATCGGGAACTTCCATAATCGATGTTGGAAGGCATTGTAACGGGCCATTATGAGCTTTGGCGGGGCTTGGATCCCCAACCGACGCTTCAGCAGCTGGCAGCTTCGCTCGGCCCTATCACAGCTCTCCCTCCGCAAGCGATGAATCGTATCGCGACCCGCTTTCTGGTGAGCCGTATTGAACGCCACGCACCGCCCTTCCACCTGGAAGCCTGGATTCCAATCGATTCTGACCAGATAGCCATTCTCGAAGTCGAAGATCCGGTTTGCGCTGATATCGAGTCGACCCTGAGCAAGATGGGGCCGCCCGAAACAATTCTCCAGGACCAGCGTGTAAGTGCCGAATATCTCGTCTTGGAATGTGTCTTTCCGAGTTGGGGCATCAATCTCTCAATCGGCGAGCCTCTCGACCGCTCGCTGCATCTGCAAAGACGACTTCTGCATGTGCGGCTCTTTCCTTCCATGTCGCTGCAGCGATACCTGACGGATGTAGGCGAGCCGGTTCCAACACTGCCACGCACGAACGTTTAGCTGCGGTCCAGACCTTCAGACGAGATCGCATCGAAGAAGGGCGCTGCCAATAATGGC
Source organism: Binatia bacterium (assembly GCA_035638375.1). Classification (GTDB taxonomy): domain Bacteria; phylum Acidobacteriota; class Terriglobia; order Terriglobales; family Acidobacteriaceae; genus DASRAA01. Next base: position 8,230 of record DASRAA010000130.1, read on the forward strand.
AGGCTCGCCTGCCAACTGTGGCACAGGTAGTATTTCGCTCCATCCATTAAGTTCCCTGCACGGCGAGTCATGCCTCACTCTGCCCGATGGCCACTGAATTGCCAAGCCACTACAAAGGGCATTGAGGGATGAGAGCCGGGGGGGATGCACAAATCGGCGATCGCGTGAGCTTTCGGATTGCCGATGTGTTCCTGCCCGAGCCGTCCGAAACCTTGGCCAAATTGACGCCCGATGTTGAGACCAATGGAATCGTGGTCGAGTTCTCCGACTCGGGCACTAGCCCGAAAGCCTACGCCGTGGTTCGAATCACGCCCCAACAAGCGGTATTGGTTCCGGTAGACGCGCTGCACGTTCTGGATTGGGCCTGAGTTCGTGATGTTGAGTATGCCACGTGTTTCTCGGTCCGAAGTCACGTAAGGAGGATGAAGTATGCCGCCAACGCTTACCTATCCGGGTGTTTACATTGAAGAGCTTCCCAGCGGAGTTCATACCATCGCCGGTGTTGCCACGTCGATTGCGGCCTTCATTGGTTGGGCGCCGCAAGGGCCCACAAACGAGGCCGTGCTGGTGCAGAGCTACTCCGATTTCGCCAGACAGTTCGGCGGCCTGGATGCTCGCAGCCTGCTGGGTTATTCGGTCAACCAGTTCTTCGCGAATGGCGGCCAACAGACCTACATTGTCAGACTCGTGCAAACGACGGCTATCACCGGGAGCGCCTCCGGCACCTCGAATGCTTGGGTCACTTTGACCGTGACAGGTGGAACCGTGTCGTTTACGGCCAACACGCCGGGCGTGTGGGGCAACTCTTACGGGGTCCTGATCTCCAATGGAACCAAGGCCGGCAGCTTCAAGGTAACTGTTGTTTATGCGCCCGCCGGTATCGGGTTGGTCGCACTGGAGACCTTCGATAACCAGACCATTTCGCCACCAACAACATTCACTTCCAACTATGTGAGCTTCTCGGTAGGCGCCGGCGCAACTGGTAATCCCGCCAATGGCTTCTATCAGCTCAGCGGCGGCGCGGACGGAAACGGCGTCAAGGTGCCCGCCGCGGGCCAGGCTGCCACTACCGTATTGCAACCAGGAAGCAAGACCGATGGGTTCACTTTTACCGCCGACAACCCGGGCGCGTGGGGCAACCTGCTGGCAATCAGTGCGACGCCGCAGTCCTCGACCATGGATCCGACGGGCACGCGGCTGAGCATCAGCATATTGATGGTCAATCCTGACGGCTCGACAAGCGTCGTCGAAGCCTTCAACAACGTGTCGGTTCTTCAGACGGATCCCTCCTACCTCGTCACGGTGATAAATAACGATTCGAATTTCGTCACGGTGGCGGCCACGGGTAATCCTTCAACGGCACTGAATCAGGCTGCGCCGGCAGCAGCGTTTCCACCGGCCGCGACTCCGATCAGCGGAGCCGTCCTGGCCGGCGGCAATGACGGCATCGTGCTCGATCCGACTCAGGACACGACAACCGGTGGCGGAGCGTTCGCCACTGCACTCAACTCTGATAACAAAGGCACGGGTGGCGTACACCTTCTTGATCGCGTGGACATCTTCAACCTGCTTTGCGTACCGGGTGAATCCGAGGCCGTGGTCATCGGCAACCTGCAGAAGTACTGTCATGACCAACGCGCGTTTTACATTGTGGACACATTCCAGAGCGCGCAGATTTCCAACCTGATCTCTTCCGGTCCCGTCGGCGTGGACTCCGGCAATATCACCGGCCAGTACTCGATGAATTCCGCCTACTACTTCCCGTGGATCCAGGCACCCGATCCGCTTGCGGGAAATCGTCCGCGCCTGTTTCCGCCGTGCGGCTTCATTGCTGGAATTTACGCTGCAACCGATGCCGCGCGCGGCGTGTGGAAAGCACCCGCAGGCATTGACGCCAGCCTCACCGGCGAAAGCGGGCTGCAATACGTTCTCACCGATCTCGAGAATGGGAGCCTGAACGTGCAAGCCGTGAACTGCCTGCGGCAGTTCAAGGTCTATGGCGATGTGGTCTGGGGTGCTCGCACCCTGCAAGGTAACGATCAGGCGGGCTCGCAATGGAAGTACGTTCCCATCCGCCGTCTGGCGCTCTTTCTGGAGTCCAGCTTGTATGACGGCACGCAATGGGTGGTCTTCGAGCCTAACGATGAAACCCTGTGGGGTCAGATTCGCTTGAATGTCGGCGCTTTCATGCAGGGCCTCTTCCTGCAGGGAGCGTTCCAGGGAACCACGCCGCAGCAGGCGTACTTCGTCAAGTGCGATGGCGACAACAATCCGCAGTCGAGCATCGACCAGGGAGTTGTGAACATCTTGGTCGGTTTTGCGCCGTTGTTCCCGGCAGAGTTCGTGGTGATTCAGATCCAGCAGATGGCCGGGCAGCTTCAACAGTAAGGAGGCAGTTGTATGGGCGTACCGTTTCCCGCAAATCCACACCGACTTGATCCGTACAAAAACTTCAAGTTCCGCCTGAAGTGGGACGGCAAGTACGTGTATGGCGGCAGCAAGGTCACGGGGCTGAAACGCACGACTGAGGTGGTGGAGCACCGCAATGGCGGCGATCCTTCAACGTCTCACAAGTCGCCGGGACGCACCAAGTACGAGGCGATCACGCTGGAGCGCGGCCTGACGCAGGACCTTGCCTTTCACGACTGGGCCGGACTGGTGTGGAACTTCGGTTCGGCATTGGGCTCCGAAGTGTCGCTGGCGAACTTCCGCAAGGACATCTACCTGGAGTTTTACAACGAAGCTGGACAGCTAGTGATTGCCTACAAAATCTTTCGCTGCTGGGTCTCGGAGTATCAGGCGATGCCCGACCTCGATGCCAACGCAAATGCCATCGCCATCGAGCACATCAAGCTGGAAAACGAGGGTTGGGAGCGCGATACCAGCGTGATCGAACCTGTCGAGCCGACGCTAACCACAGTGACGACCTAGTATGCAGCCCTTGTCCAGTTCCGCTCTCCTCGATCTTTGGGAACGCGGATCCGCTCTGCATTCTCTGGATCGAGCTCTTCTTGCATTGAGTGCGGCGCTGCCTGAGGTGCCGCCCGCGAGCCTGGCGGACTGGCCGCTGGGCCGCCGCAATCAGGCGCTGCTGGAACTGCATTGCTGCTGCTTTGCAGCTAGTCTGCAAGGCTGGACCGGGTGCGCGAGTTGCGGAGAAAAGATGGAGTTCGACCTGGAGGGCGGTGCCCTTCTGCGGCAGAACAGCTCGCTGCACGAAAAGGTCGCGTTTAAGGGACGGCAGTTTCGTCTGCCGAGCAGTCGCGACTTGGCAGCCCTAGGTGACGAGACCGATTCTCACGCTGCCGCGATTCGTATTTTGCGGCTCTGTTGCCTGGGCGATGACGAAGGACGTGAGTGGGTCGATCAGGACGTCGAGGAGATCGGAGAAAGGATGGCACTGGCCGATCCTCTGGCGGAGATCATGATCTCCCTGCGTTGCCCTGGCTGCCGCCAGGAATCGGTTGAGACGCTCGACATTGCGAGTTTTGTTTGGGAAGAGATCCAGGCGCGTGCCAAGCGCCTGTATTGGGAGGTCCACTCGATCGCGTCAGTGTATGGGTGGAGCGAAACCGAGATCTTGTCTCTGAGTCCTGCGCGTCGCTGGCATTACCTCGAGATGGTAAAGGCATGAGCGGCTACCTGCAGCGTCTTGCTCGATCCGTCACCCAGCCGACGGGAAACCTACATCCGGTCGTTGGGTCGGTGTTTGCTGCACCGGATCATGAAAGTGCAAAAGATCTTGTGGAGGATAACGTTACAGCCGTAGCACCAGCAGCGATAGTGTCGCTGCGCGGGCAATCACAGGAAGTCCCGAAGCTGACAGCGCCAGAGACAATCATGCCTGTTCAGACAGTGATCAGCACTCCTTTGATCGTCTCCGCGCCGGCAACGCCGGAGGCCGCTCACCGTGAGCGCGCTTCCAGCGAGCCTTTGCTGCAGCCCTCGCCGATCCAGGATCGATCGAGCGGACGCAAGACAGAAGCAGACAGTCCAGCGGAGTCGGCACGAAACGCACAACATGCCGGACCCTCGCACCCTCCGCTGCTAGCCCCGGCTCATCTGCGCCGAGCTCCGACGCAGATCGCAAAGCCCGGTAAAGGGGCCGCAGCTCGACTGGCAACAGAGAGCCTTCCCTGGCGCGCTGAGCAGACACAGGACGATGTACAAATCCACATCGGGCGGGTCGAAGTTACGGCGATCCAGCAGATGCCCGCTCGCCCTCCATCAAGACCGCTGCACAAAGGCCCGAGCCTTGATGAGTACCTGAAGCGCCGGGATGGGAGGGGGTGATGAGCAACGCTCTTGCCATACCCGGCGTAACTGCCGTCCTACAGTCATTCCTCAACAGCGTCTATAACAACGCGTTCTCGGTACTGGGCAGTGTGTCGGTATCGGCGGTTGCTCCTGACATCGTACAAGCTAGCCTGGGCAACAGCAAGAATGCTGCTCCGCAGGTGAATCTTTTTCTGCATCAGGTAACCCCGAACGCGGCTTGGAGAAACATAGGACTGCCGTCGCTGGCGGCCGACGGCGGAACGGTGTTGAAGAACCCTCCGCTGGCCCTGGACCTGCACTATTTGCTGACGGCGTATGGGGCGGAAGACAACCAGGCCGACGCTCTCCTGAGCTTTGCCGTCGCCTTCCTTCATGAAAACCCGGTGCTGGCTCGGGCGCAGATCACAGCCGCATTAAACGCGCTCCCGCTGAATTCGTTCAACGACGGATTGCGTCTTTCAGGGCTTGCCAACCAGATCGAAATGATCAAGATCACTCCGGCGACTCTCGGACGGGAGGAGATGGCATGGCTGTGGACTGCGCTGAAAGCCGATTATCGTCCCACATTTCCGTTTCAAGTTTCCGTGGTCTTGATTGAGCCGAAATCCCCAACCGTTTCCGGGCTTCCAGTTCTGCAACGTGACATAACAGCGCAGCCCAATCTGGCTTCGACCTTTGCAACTCTGACCGAGGCGGATCCCCCGAATGGTCAGCCCGCCGCGAACCTGGGCGATACCGTTACTGTGAAGGGCGCGAACCTTGCCGGCGCCGCCGCCGTGTTGCTGATCAACGAACGGCAGGCGACGCAGCAGTCTATCAGTCCGCTGGCAAGCGTGCAGGACAGCTCGTTCCAATTCATGATTCCCAATCCCAATCTGCCGCCTCCGCAACCGAATCCCACTGATCTTCCAGCAGGCATTTACATTTTGTCGGCGCAGGTCGTTGCAGGATCAGACACGCTACAGACGAATGCCATTCCTTTTGCGATCGCTCCGCAGATCAGTTCGTCGTGGGCGCCCGGAACGCTGACTTCGGGAAAGGTAACGGTGACGGTTCCGTGTACTCCATACCTTCGGCCGGGCCAGCAAGTTTCCTTGCTGATTGGCTCCCAGCAGGCGGCGGCCGACACCTTTATCTCTCCCACCAATTCGCCATCCTTCACCTTTCCTGCTCTGCCACCGACACCACCGGTGCCGGTACGCATGCGAGTTGATGGTGTTGACAGTCCCATTCTCGATCTGACGAAGAAACCGCCGGTCTTCACCGGGCCCATGGTGAAGGTGACTTGATGACGACCGCGACGACCAAAACCGAGTGGCTCATAGCGAACCTCGGCTATCTCTCCGGCGAGTTCGGCCGACTGCGTCAACAACTCGCTACAAAGGAAGCGTCGCAGCGCTCAGCTCACGCGTCGCGGCCTGCTAATCATGCGGAGGCAAGCTTGGAGCCGCCGCCGGCCATCGATCAGCTCTGCGACCTGTTCACCCTGAGCGCCTTCGAGCGGGACCTGCTTCTACTTTGCGCCGGCGTGGAGATGGATTCGAAACTGGCAGCGCAGTGCGCCGAGGCGCAGGGGCATCCCCAGCAGACCTACGCCAGTTTCGGCCTGGGGATGGCCACCCTCAGCGATCCGCATTGGAGCGCTCTGACGCCATCGCGGCCACTGCGGCGCTTCCGCCTGGTTGAGGTTGAGCCAAGCCGCAGCCTCGCGTCAGCCCCCATGCGCATCGATGAGCGCATTCTCCACTTCCTCGCCGGGATGAACCTGCTGGACCAGCGTCTTGAGTCTTATCTGCGCGTCAGCCCGTGTCCCAGCTGGATTGCCGACGAGCATAGCTCCATCGCATCGCAGGTGTCGCACGTCATCGAGAGCTATTCGCAGTACTCTCCCGTGTTCCACCTGTGCGGCGACGATCCACAAGGTCAGGAGGATGTTGCTGCCGTTACGGCGCAGAATGCGGGGCGCCTGTTGCTGACGGTGCGCGTCGAGGACCTGCCGCCACTGGGGCCGGACCTGGATCAGTTTGCCCTGCTGTGGGAGCGCGAGTACCTTCTCCTGCCCGGAGCACTGCTGATGCAATGCGGCCCGGCCGGGCTGAACGCTTCGGCGAAGCACCTGCTGGATCGACTGGTGGGACAGGTCTTCATAAGCTGTCGCGAGCCCGTGCGCCTCAACCGCGCTTTTCTGCGATTTGACGTAAACAAGCCGGGGCCGATCGCACAAAAACACCTGTGGCGGAAAGCACTGGGACCGGCAGCGGCCAATTTGAACAGTGCGCTCGACAACGTGGCAGAGCAGTTTCGCCTGAGTGCGCGCATGATCTTCTCGACCAGCTCGCTGCTCTGCGGCGTTGGTGAATCTCCCCCCGGCACGGTCGACGCCAAAGAGTTGTGGCGCGCTTGCTGCTCGTTGGCGCGTCCCAAGCTTGAAGACCTGGCCGAGCGCATAGTGCCGTATGCCTGCTGGAACGATCTGGTGCTGCCCGACTTGCAGAAGCAAACTCTGCTCCAGATGGCCGCGCAGGTGCGGCATCGCATGACCGTTTACGAGAGCTGGGGCTTCTCCGCCAAGGGCCGCCGCGGCCTGGGCGTGAGCGCACTCTTCTGCGGCGAATCCGGCACCGGCAAGACCTTGGCCGCCGAAGTCCTCGCTCGCGAACTGGAGCTTGATGTCTATCGCATCGACCTCTCGGCAGTGGTGAGCAAGTACATTGGCGAAACCGAAAAGAACCTGAAGCAGGTCTTCGATGCTGCCGAGGAAGGCGGCGTTCTTCTACTGTTCGATGAGGCCGACGCGCTCTTCGGCAAACGTGCCGAGGTGAAGGACAGCCACGACCGCTACGCCAACATCGAAGTCAGTTATCTGCTGCAGCGGATGGAAGCCTATCAGGGACTCGCGATCCTTACGACGAACATGAAGTCTGCCCTCGACCGCGCCTTCCAGCGTCGGCTGCGCTTTACCGTCAACTTTCCGTTTCCTGACGCGGCCCAACGCGCGGCCATCTGGAGCCGCGTCTTTCCGGCAACGACTCCCACCCAAGACCTGGACCTGAAGAAGCTCTCGCAGCTGAATGTGGCCGGAGGAAACATTCGCAACATCGCGCTGAATGCGGCGTTTCTCGCCGCACAGGCAGGGACTCCAGTGGGCATGAAGTATCTGGTGGAAGCAGCAAGGCTTGAAGCGCAGAAAATCGACCGTCCGCTTTCCGATGCCGAGATTCGGGGGTGGGTGTGAGCCGGATTCAACTCACCATCGATCGACTGGTGCTCAAGGGTTTCGACCAGGCTGACAGCAGAGCACTGACCGAGGCGCTGCGGGCGCAGCTCTCCGAGATGATGTCGGACCCGCTCGCACGCTCTCCCTTGATACGTTCTCGCCGCATTCCGCTATTGAGACTGGGCCGGATGCCCATCGAGTCCGGCACGGCGGGAGCGCGAAGATTCGGCAAACAGATGGCACGCGCCATGGGAAGAGGGTTGAAGCCATGAGCGGTCCAGCGTTCGCGAAAAGGAATGCTCCAGCACCGAATGCAAGGACCACTGGCCTGAAGGCAGCGCCTCGTAACGTGCAGGTTGGGAATGTCAGCGACCACCTTGAGCGCGAGGCCGATCGTATGGCCGACTGGGTGATCTCGGACCGCATTGCGCGGCGCGATTGGTCGCTCGCTCAGGTGAGCGCCGAAACCGCATCTGGGCCAACCGTCACGGACGGCGTTGCTCCGGCGCTGGTTCATGACGTGCTGGCGTCGCCCGGCAGGCCGCTGGACGAATTAGCGCGGGCGAAATTTGAAGGCGGCATACAACACGACTTGAGCCAGGTACGCATTCATGCCGACGAGAAGGCCGCGGAGTCTGCCAAGTCGGTCGATGCGCTGGCCTACACGGTTGGCAACGACATCGTATTCGGACGCGGGAAGTTTCAGCTGGGATCGTCCGATGGCGATCGTCTGCTGGCACATGAATTGGCGCATACCCTCCAGCAGGAACGCAGCTTCCAACTCGTCCTTCAGCGTCAAGGGGACCCCGAAAAGAAGCAGCCAAAAACCCTGGACGATCCCGTGGCCAAGGCCGCCGAAGCGCCAGCTCAGGCACAGGTGGACGTGCGCACCTGGCCGGCAAAGCTGCCACGTGCACAGCGCAAGGGGATACAAGAGCAAATCAAGAAAGTGCCTAACAAGCTGGAGCTAGAAAACACGGCCATCGGTGGCCAGACGCTCGATGCCGATCAGAAGAAGATCGTGGCTAAGATCCGCCAAAACCGTGAGAGCTTGCCTCCTTTCCCCGGGTTAAAAGCAACTCCAGCAATGTTTCGCAAAGGCGAGGATACCCAAGGTGGCTTTGTCTATGGCGGAGAAGCCCCCAAGGCGGGGGTTGGTACCGACAAGATTCGAAATGAAATCTTGGTGGAACTTGGGACCAAGGAAGGCGCTCTCTCCGCCGTCAACACCTACGACGATGCCTGGCTGACTCTGAGCTCCGGCTTAAAAGGCGCCCAGCTTTCCATGGTCATGGAGCGATTCCTAAGCCGCGACGAGGAGGCGAAGAACATGTTCCTTGACGCCGGGGTGGCGTTCGATAAAGGGAAGCTGCTGCTTGTGAACACGGAAAATGGCGCCATTGAGACAGACCAGTTGGTGGGAGGAGAGATCGGGAAAAACGCTCAGAAGATCTTCGCAATGAGCAAACCGCTGCTCAGTCTTTTCGTGCGCATAGCCGAATCGCAGGAACATGGACCGAAATTGCAGGCAGCGCGGCAGCAACGTACTCAGGCTTTGCAGGTTCCGCCAGAGGTGCGGTCCTGGGCGGACATGGGTGCCGTCAGATTAGCTGCGCACCTCGTCCACTGGCGGAGCAGTTCGTGGTCGCTGTACTCGGGGACCGGAGGCAACGTCACCAGCATCATGAGGGCGTTTGCTGGCTCAGTTCCTCAGGATCCGAGTGTCGGCAATGCTCGTGTGCTGAGCAGCGGCCAGGCGGGAGTGGTATTCGGGTTCGCAGGTGGCAAAGCCAAACAGGCGTTCAGTGGCCCCATAGACGTCGGCCAGAATGTCGCTCCGAATTCGCTCAATAACAAACTGCTCGTTCATGTGGGTGGAACAAGTTATCTTCAACTTTCTCTTTGAAGACTACGCATGAGTTCTTTCCCCAATTCGCCGCGCCTGGTAAAAGGTGGCCTTGTCACCATGGATCCGGACACTACCGCGCTGCAGAGCGTAATCGCCCTGCAATACAACCCCGACACACTGACACGCACGCTGCAAATTCAGGCCGTGCAAGGAGCGCAGGACGGCACGCGGGTCGATGCATTGCGCCTGCGCGGACCTGCGGTGGAGACGATCAAGCTGGATGCCGAACTCGACGCCACCGACCAACTGGAATTTCCCAGACAATTTCCCGTCGCCGTTCGGTATGGGTTGCAGCCGCAACTCGCGCAA
>DASRAA010000131.1:0-10573 GCA_035638375.1 Binatia bacterium
ACACCCGATGCCGGCAAGCACTTGAGCCCTACGTAACTGCCGCTAGACGAATTCGTTCCCGTCAAGTTTATGGCGTGTGCTGCTAAGTAGCGAGCGACTGAGAACCGCGTCCTTGGATCGGTGGTTTCACTGTCAGGACGCACCCGCGTTTATTCACGCCCGTACTCGGGTGCACACCTGTCAAATAGGTAGTGATCCCGATTCCCGCACTCGGTGCACACTGGACAGTCAATTCGGTAGTGAACCCGATACCGCGTCCGCGCTCCCGCCAGCATTCTCAGCATGGCCTATTGGATCGCCGGCAACATTGGAAAGGTCTCAATCGGTGATCGGCCCGGATTCGGCACGCCGATCGAGTGCCGTTGCCTTGACCTTTGCCACGCGCGGGCTGTTTTGTGTCAAGGCGTCGAAAGTCGGAAGAGAAAGAGCATCACGCCTTGGTCGCCTCGCCGGAGCGCGACCGGCACGACGCGCAGCGGCGCTCAAGGCGGCCGCTCGCACTTACGAGGTAAGACAGACAATGTAAGGCAGAATGCACCGCGATCGGTCGTGCGCCGCCGTCGTTTTTCACACTTAGGGAGAAATCTATGACCGGGAAAAACCTAGCACGCCATCGCGTCATCATCGTTGGCTCGGGCTTAGGCGGCCTTTTCGCTGCCAAGTCGCTGGGGCGCGCACCCGACACAATCGAGGTCGCCCTGATCAGTCGCACCAATCACCACTTGTTCCCGCCCCTGCTCTATCAAGTAGCCACCGGCATCCTCTCCGACGGAGAGATCGCACCGGCGACGCGTGATGTCCTAAAGAAGAGAAAGAACGTCGGCGTCACGTTGGCGGAGGTAACGGGCTTCGACCTGAAGGCGCGGCACGTCACTGCAGTGGAGCCGGGAGGGCGAACGGTAAGCCTGCCCTACGACAGCCTGATCGTCGCCGCGGGTGTCGGCCAGTCGTACTTTGGCCACGACGAGTTCGCTGCGTGGGCGCCTGGAATGAAAACGCTCGCGGATGCGCTCGATCATCGGGCACGCATATTCGGCGCGTTCGAGATGGCCGAGCTGGAGGACGACCCGGAGCTGCGGCGTGCGTGGCTGACGTTCGTCGTCGTCGGCGGCGGGCCAACCGGTGTCGAGATCGCCGGACAGATTGCCGGTCTGGCGCGGCGTTCACTGAAGGACAATTTCCGGCGGTTCGATCCTGGGGCAGCGCGCGTGCTCCTCTTCGAAGGTGGGCCGGAGATCCTCGCTACGTTCGGCGACAGGCTCTCTTACAAGGCAACCCGCGAGCTGGAGAAGTTGGGTGTCGAGATCCATGTCAAGTCCATCGTCACGCATATTGACGCGGATGGCGTCGACGTCAAAGGATCGGACGGGTCCGTGCGTCACATTGCGGCGAAGACCAAAATCTGGGCCGCTGGTGTGTCGGCATCTCCGCTGGCGCGGAAGCTGGCCGAAGCCACGGGCGCGGCGTGTGATCGGAGTGGCCGAATCAAAGTGGAAGCGGATTGTTCGCTGCCAGGCCGACCCGAGGTGTTCGTGATTGGTGACATGATGAACCACAACAATCTCCCCGGCGTGGCCGAGGTGGCAATTCAGTCGGGTCTGCATGCTGCTCGGAGCATCAAGGCGCGGGTCAAAGGCGGCGGAGCGGCTCCCTTTAAATACCGAGACCTCGGCAGCATGGCTGCCGTGGATCGCCACAGTGCCGTCGTCAGCGTGCACGGGCTCCGCTTCTCCGGCAGGATTGCATGGCTCATGTGGCTCATGGTGCACATTGCATTTCTGACGGGGTTCAGGAATCGGTTCACGGCGGGCACTCACTGGTTGATCAGCTTCCTCGGCAAAGGGCGTAGTGAACGCGGGATAGTCGTCGATCTGGATCGGCTGCTGGCTCACGACCAACGCGGACAGAGTTGTCGGCAGGAAGACAACGCATCGCCGCAGACGCAGACCATGGCTCGCGCCGCCGCGCATTCACAGGGGGCCAAAGTGTGACGCGGAGCCTTTCAAAAGAACTCTTTGAGCAGAATGGCTGACACTTAGTCGCTAATCGAAGCACGAACGACAACATGTTGTCGATGTCTTGCGAGTTTCTCAAGCCGCGGCGAGGCCAATAATTTCAAAGTTTCGGTTGAGCTCTTCGCAGAGCTGAACGAAGTGCTGATCGACCGGGGCTTGGACTTTGGGTACCCGGATGAAACTGCGCGAACAACGAGGAGGGACTGCGCAAAGAAGAGGTGAGACAGCGCTGGCCGCTTCGCTCGGGTATTTCGCGTGGTGTTGGGCCAGAGGCCTTCGGCCACTCTGTAACTGCCAATCAAAAATTCGTGAAACAGCTGCAGATTCCGAATATGGATAGCGCTCGCAGCGACACGTGGTGCAGCCTCGAAGTTGTCATCGTCACCGCCAGAGCAAGATGCGCGTGATCATCCGTCTCCTTCTGTTGCTATGCCTGGGGGCTGGAACGCCATCTGTCTCCCCCGCCGCAGCACAGCAGGCGAAACCCAACATTCTAGTCATCATGGGTGACGACATCGGTTATTGGAACATCAGCGCCTACAACCGCGGCTTGATGGGTTATCGCACACCCAACATCGACCGCCTCGCGGATGAAGGGGCAATCTTTACGGACTACTATGGCCAGCAGTCCTGCACCGCCGGGCGAGCGGCCTTCATCACCGGCCAGAGTCCATTGCGCACGGGGTTGCTGAAGGTGGGGCTGCCGTCAGCAAAGGAGGGTTTGTCTGCTGAAGACCCGACGATTGCCGAGTTACTCAAGCCGCTGGGGTATGCAACGGCGCAATTCGGCAAAAACCACCTCGGAGATCGCAACGAGTTTCTGCCGACTGTACACGGCTTCGACGAGTTCTTCGGCAGCCTCTATCATCTGAATGCCGAGGATGAGCCCGAACATCCCGATTACCCCAAAAATCCTGCGTTTTTTGCGCAGCTCGGACCGCGCGGGGTCCTGAAATGTTTTGCCACTGCAACGGACACCGCGGGCGACGATCCCCGTTATGGACCGTGGGGCAAGCAAAAATGCGAGGATACAGGGCCACTCACCAAGAAGCGCCAGGAGACAATCGACGAGGAATTCCTAAAGGCGGCAATCGGCTTCATCGATCGTGTAAACCGTGAGAAGAAGCCATTCTTCGTCTGGTTTAATCCTACCCGCATGCACATCTGGACCCGCCTCAAACCTGAGTCCCAGGGAAGAACAGGGCTCGGCATTTATCCCGATGGTATGGTGGAGCACGATGGACATGTTGGTCAGCTCTTAATGAAGCTCGACAATCTCAGCATCGCTGACAACACCATCGTCATCTACACGACGGACAATGGCGCTGAGGCCTTCTCGTGGCCCGACGGCGGCACAACGCCGTTCCGTGGCGAGAAGAACACCAACTGGGAAGGCGGTTATCGGGTCCCAGCCCTAGTGCGCTGGCCCGGCCTGGTGCAGGCTCACAGCGAGATCAACGATTTGTTTTCGGCCGAGGACTGGGCAACGACCTTACTGGCGGCGGTTGGCGAGCCAGACATCAAGAGCAGGCTTTTGCAGGGCTACAGTGCTGGTGGCAAGACCTTCAAGGTGCACCTGGACGGCTACGATCAGCGGGATCTTCTTAGTCGCATGGGTCCCAACAGACGGCGAGAGTTCTTTTACTGGACCGATGATGGCAACCTGGCTGGCCTTCGCTATGACCAGTGGAAGGCAGTGTTCATGGAACAGAGGGCGCATGGGTTGGACGTGTGGGCGGAGCCGTTGGTTCAACTACGTATGCCAAGGCTCTTCAACCTCCGCTCGGATCCTTTCGAACGGTCCCAACATGAGGCCGGCGACTATGTGAAATGGTTCGTCGAGCACGCATTTGTGCTTATTCCGGCACAAATGGTCGTGGCTCAGCATCTTGAAAGCTACAAGCAGTTCCCGCCGCGTCAGAGGCCGGGGTCTTTCTCGATCGAACAAGTTATGGAGAAGCTGAGAAACCCACCGTCCAGCAACTAAATCCTTCACGCTAAATTCGCGTAATCGAGTTCCAGCGACGGTGATGAATTCGTTCTTTGTGCGGCGGCACGGCAAGATCTACGGGAAGGGCGGCATGATCACTCATCTCCACCTTGTCGCCGACGAGTCAGGCGAGTATGCTTGCTTTTAGTCAAGTTTCGGCGGTCATGGTTTTGGATGCAGTCTCAAGTCGACGTCCGCTATTGCTAACTACACCATCCGCGTCTACCGGGTTTTCCTGCAAAGTAGATTGATCATCGAGCGGTCGTGTTGCTTTCGCATATACAGGAGGATTTATGATCACCGAAGACTACGTCCGCAAGATTTTCAAGGGTCTTGAGCAAGGTGACGGCGCTAGCTTTTTCGAGCATGTAGACGATAGGGTTGACTGGATCGTCGAAGGCACGCATCCGCTGGCTGGCCACTACAAGTCGAAATCTGATTTCCTGGCCGGAACTTTCGGGAAGCTTGAGAAGGTTCTGCCCAACGGGGCCCAACTCGTCGTCGAGCATCTACTCGTCAAGGATGACCAGGCTGTCGTGGAACTTCACTCATTGGCCACGGCGAGGAACGGACTGAGGTTCGACAACAGATCGTGGTGGGTCGTACACTTTGACGGCGACACCATCGACCGAGCGAGGGCCTATCTCGACTCGGTGATGGTCACGCGTCTCTTTGAAGATAACCCAATCCAGCCACGGGGCTCGGAGACATCGAGAGCGCCGACCCCTTGATACGACCAGGTTCATCGCCGCAAGCTAGTAGACGCGCCTGTCTGACGCGCGCTGGCTTCTCCCTAGGCCAGCGCTGCAATCACCTTGCCTCGCCACTATCGACTTGATCGCGCGGCAAGAGTACCTGCGCGGTCAAGCGGGGCTCATTGGAGCGCTTCGTGTGCTCTTAGCTTCGAAGGGCGAGCTACGTGCAAAGGTGAAGACCATCACAGCCAGCCTTGCTGTTTGACCCTGTAAACGCGGTCCCTGGAGAAGAGAGCACCCAAGGTCGCATCAACTCCGCGCTCGCATGATCAGCGGCATTGGAGCGAGGGACGAGATTGACGATCGTGGGACCCGCGGATGCTGGGCTGCGTGATGGAGCGCCAGGATCGCGCCCATCGAAAGGCCGCCCACGACGATCGTGCTACAATTTTCGCGCAGACGATGAGTGCTCCTGCTCGACACTCTCATACCAGTGCTGCCAGGTGGTCGCCTTTAGTTCCTCGACGGTCCCGCAATGGCCGGCGAGCTGGGGCACATGCACGGTGTGTCCCGCACGGGCGAGACCTCGGGCGATGTAGCGCATTTCCACGGGTGTGCCCCCGAGCCCGTGGATAAGAAGGAAACCCTGCGGCCCTCCGGCAAAGCGAAGACTTCGATTGTCGTCCATATGCATCTTGCCAGCTGGGGAGCAGAAAAAGCAGGCACCTGACGGTAAATTGAGTCACCCAGACTCGAGGCGATCGGGGTGGCTAGGGTGGTGGCCCGCGAAAAAACGGCCGTCCTAGGCCAAATAATGCGGGTTAATGTTGAGCATTACAACTTATGCGCGTTAATGGTGCACGGCTCTCAATTCCGACGGCTTCCCAAGAAGCACTCCTCACTGATACGCGATTTTCGTCCCATTACGCGCTCAGGCGCGTGATCGAACCGGTGTGATTACTAAATCGAAATATAGCAAACATCCATCAGCATGTGGAAAGCCGGGCGCAGACTGGTGCGTCGTTCTGGAGCGCAGCGCGTCGTGGCGCGATTGAAGGCTGGTCCGTTCTACCCTCGGGAGCTGTCTAATCCTTGCCAGGCTGGCCGGAGGTCGGCCCTGTCGGCTGCTCAACCAGTAGCTCCTTCGGTGCAACACCTCTGAGAATGCGGCCGGCGTCGGGTGAGCGAATTGGCGGCTGATTGAGTGGGTGCTTCAGGATCAAGGTTCTCGGCACGTCGAATGACTGAACTTGGTCGCGCCATTACTCACGACCATTGTGGCTGTCCGGCCAAGCTTCATCAGCTGCGCGCAGCAGTGCGACGATGAAGGCGTCAAGGTCGGCCCGCGAAGCGAACTACCGCACGTTGGACTCGCCCTGTTCGTTGGCGAGCATAACTTTGCCGTCCTGCGCCCATACGCCGTGTTTGCATACACTTGTCATGGCTGGCTCCTTAGTAGCCGTGGTTCCCCGTAGTGCAGCCTCCTTTCCATGCAAAGTGATCTGTCATCTCGCTAATTCCAGCGGATCGGCTCGCAATATTATTGCCTGCCACGGCAGCTCCTTGAATCAGTAGAAACCCTGGGGGTACCCGCTAGAGTGTGCGGCGGTGCTGCGCCAGCGACTGCCGACAATTAAAGGACGCACCGCGCGTCCGCCCGCTCTGCAGCAGCGCTGTTGGTACGGTACTGCATAAACATTCCGCGCAGCCGCGGCCCGAGCGAGGAACTTTCTTAAATTTCGCACCAGTACGCGCACGCGCGCGAGCATACCTGCCCGACACTCGGACAAGCTGCGCCTGGGCTCAACCAAGAAGAGGGCGATTTGCCGTAATGATCACCTCGTCTGCGCGGGTGAGCAACGCCGGCGGGATGATACCAAGCCTTTGCACTCTTGAGATCCATAACGAGCTCGAACCTGGTGCGCTACTCGACGTTAGATCGCCGGAGTTAGCACCCCTCAGGATTCGTCTGCCGCGATCCTGAGCAACTGCAGCGAAACCGGTTACACATCGGACTATTTCAATCGCCTCGCCGGCGAGTTGCTCGTAGTCGACACTCAAAGTGCGGTATCCGATCACGCCAGTGTACGTAACGCCAATGCAGGCGCAGAGAGGTAACTGGCGGAATTTTGCGAGCCCTCAAGTCGTGCTCAAGAAAAAAGAGCCGGCCGACTGGCGCGGCTCCAAGATGGGAAGCCATGTTGGGAGACATGGCAAGCGGTCAACGTACTCGAGATAGAGGTCATCACCATCGGTGATAACCCCGATCTTCCTATCAGGTCGAAGCCTTCGCGGCATGACCCAAAACGGCAGCCAGCACACCAAACTGAGTATCGGTATGACGGGCACGAGGTGTCATCCACACGTCATTGGGCCACGCACCATCCGTTACGAAAGATGACGGCACCTTTCGGTTCAGAGTGCCGATCTGCTTATGGGCAGATTGAAAAGCAGGTGTAGTGCGCTATACAAAAACGCGAAGAAGCCATCTATAGAAATACTGCGCTCAGGAGAAACCCCATAATAGCGTACGGGTTCGTACCGAGCTATCTTTACGGTACGCCTTAGGGATCTGACGCCTCGCAAGAAGATCAACGCCTAGGTCATTGCGCAGTTCCACCGATGGGAAATCTTCAACTAATAGGCTTTGCTGCAGGCCGACAATTGTCATGCGCTGCCGAGCGCTGTCATGTCTGCGAGCCGTACTTTCACATTCACTGACCCAGAGACCTATCAAAAGGCGGCCGAGACCAGAATAGCGTGACGAAGGCGGGCGTCCCTGTGAGGGTCCCCCGCCTCAACGCGCCAAAGCTGCGCGGCCCCACACAGTGGACGTTTCCAACAATGTGTAAACGCAGGAGGCCACGATGCATGTAATCAAGAAGACGACGCTGCTGGCTATCGCGTCGCTTTGTGCGACCGCCACAAACCAAACTACCGCGCAGACCAAGGCGCCTCCCAACTCACCGCAGGTCCTGTTTGTTCAAACCGCAAAGAATGTAGCATTCAAAGACGGTATCTTGACGCTGGAGGGCGTTTCACCAGGGACTACCTTTTTCTCGGATCGCCCCAATCGAATTGTGGGCCAAATTCGCAACGATCTGTTTCTGAAGCAATGGACGGAGGGCAAGAACAGTTTCAAAAATGATCCTCCCAATGCCTTCTTGACCGTATTCAATCAAGGAACCCGGCCGACGGGAGTGACAGCTGTGCTCACCAATCCGCGCGTTGCTGGCCAAAACCTCCTATATGATGCACGAATACTGAAGGGCACTCCTCCCGCGGCTGGCATTGAGAGCGCACTGTTTATCGACGGCGGAGGAGCGCCGTGTGATCCACAGTTTGACACGGGAGATCCAGGCTACCCCTGCTGGGCCCAGCAGGCGTTTGCCGCCGCTCAGGGTGGGTAATTGGACGCGAGGACTGCTGCTCGCCTGTCGGCATCGCCTTCGAGTTCCGCTACCGCAGTGAGCCATGCGCCACGCGTGGGACCGGGGTTCCTTCCTGGGCTCGACGGTCGTCGCCTTCGTGCAGGGTGCTGCGGCCGGCGCGACGATGCGTGGTAATTAGCTGGCTGCCCGTTTGCGAGCCTGACCGGGATTGGGTTTGTACTCGGCTACGCGATGCTCGGCGCCAGCTGGCTCGTGCTCAAGAGCGACGGTGAGTTGCACGACTTCGTACGCCGCGAAGGATGACGCTACTGTGGCGCGGACGGTTTCGCGCCCCTTGGATTATTGGCAGGGTCCGCACGCCAAGCGGCGATGGCCTCATGAAGCGTCTCAAAGATCTGTGCTTCACCAAGAAGCCCGCCCACGCCCAACCTGTCGAGGTCCGTTCGCAAAAAAGTGCTGACACGCGCGAATGCGACGCAAACGTTCTTGGTTGCCAGTTCGCCGAGTAGGTCACTCATGGTCCGGCCTGCGGAATAGTCAATGTCCGTCAACGCTTCAGCGTCCAAGACAAACCATCGAACCGGTGTCGGCGCGTTGTCGACGAGGGCGCGCACCTCGGCGGCGAAAAGGTCAACGTTGGCATAGAACAGGCCTGCACCAAAGCGATAAATGATGAGTCCGGGCTCGGTTTGGGAACCGGGTGTTGCGGGCGCCTGCGCCCACCGGTCTGTCGAGCCTGGAACGAACATCACCGTGTGTGGCCGATAGCTGTGGCTGACGTGTTGCACGAGCGAAACCGCAATTGCCAGCAAGATCCCGTGCTCGACGCCGATCGCCGGCACGGCAGCTGCCGTGAAAAGCGCCACAAGAAATTCGCTTGGGCTTTTGCGCCGGATGTCGCCAAGGCTCCTTACGTCGACCATTCCGACGGCGATTGTGAATACGATGCTAGCCAACACGCAATGCGGCAGATACTGCAATGGGCCGGTCAGAAATAAGAGCACGACCAGCACTACGGTAGCGAAAGCGAGCTGCGCCACCTGGCTGCGGGCGCCCGCCTCGCTCGCCATAGCAGTCTGGGTTGGGCTCCCGTTAACGACAAACGCACCGCTCAGCGCGGCCATCGCGTTGGCCGCCGATATCCCGAGGATATCCGCGTTCTCGTCGACGCGCTCCTTGAACATAGTCGCATAAATTCGGGATGTTGCCGCGCTTTGCGCGATGATCATGACAAAACAGGACGCCGCGACTGGGAGGAGATCTAGCGCCTCAAGCCATCCCACGTCGGGCCAATTGAGTGATGGGAGCCCGCCTGGTACAGGGCCGATGACGGCGAAGCCGCGTTCACTGAGATGGAGCCATGCACTGGCTGTGATTGTCCCGACCACGACAACAAGTGAAACCGGAAACCGCGGCGCAAAACTGCGGCCGAGCAGGATGATCGCGACAATAAAAATCGACAGGCCCGCACTCTGCACGCTAATAGACGACGCTTCGCGCGCGATCTCCCAAAGCTGCCCAAGCGTGCGGTGAGATGCAACGTCTAAACCGAGCATGCTGCCAAGCATAGCGACGCTGACCTGTATCCCTACGCCTGTCAGAAACCCGACCAATACCGTGCGCGACAGGAAGTCGGCTAGAAAGCCCAGCTTGAAGACGCGCGCCAACAGCAATAGGCCCGCAGTCAGCAGAGCAACCATACCAACCAGCGCCATATATTTCGCAGTGGCGATCGGCGCCATGCGGGAAAGTGAACCAGAAAAGATCGCTGCAGTGGCGGAATCGGCCGACACCACGAGATGACGCGACGAGCCGAAGATCGCGAAAGCGATAAGCGGCAAGAGGACCGTGTACAGGCCCGTGACGACCGGGGTGCCAGAGATCCGGGTGTAGCCGAGAACCTGCGGAATGTTCATCGAGGCGAGCGTCAGGCCAGCGGCAGCGTCGTTCAGCGCCTCGCGCGGCTTGAACGGAAGAAGACCGCCGAACAAATTCAATCTCATCACTTTCTCCCTTGTCTAGATGAACCATCTTTTGCCGACGGATCGCAACCGGAGCGCGGCACCACGCGACCCATTGCACAACGTCTCCAAATGCAGCATGCGGTAAATCGCACACTCTCGCTCTGTCGCGCAGCTCGGCGCACGGCGAGAAGACCGCTCGACGCGGTATCCCGGCGCCGTGTCCGAGCCGCGGTCGTCTCGGCGGTTGAGTGGAACTGGCTGTAGCGCAGACCACTGCTGTGCCTGGAGACCGATATAGATTGACTGGGAGTGAGGGGAGCTGGGATACAGATTTTTGCTGAGAATAAGACGCGGGGCCGGCATGGGCGGAATTGGAACCGGTCGGTACAGCTACTCATCGGGGCCGACGTGCGAAAACATCCGCAGCATTGATCTAGCTACACGCAGGACGCGCTCAGCCCCCAAATTTCCCGCGACGTAGCCAAGCGGCAACTTTAGCCGTGTTGGGAATCAGCTA
>DASRAA010000132.1:0-15655 GCA_035638375.1 Binatia bacterium
GCACGAAAGGCAGCAGCGTGCAACCGTTTCCCGGAAAATTTTTATTGACAATGCGCTTAGGTAAACGCAATATGTAGTGCTAGGCATAGTGCTCATCCAATATTTTGAGTACCTATGGAAGAGCCTAGGCCAAACGCGAACCTTCAGGGAGAAGGTTTTCAAGGAGGAATTACTCAATGGCAACAAAGAAGAAGGCTGCAAAGAAGACGAAGAAAGCCGCGAAGAAGAAACACTAACGAACCAGCGGGGCTGAGGCCTCGCTAAATTTTTGCAGGAAAAACTGGCCTCCGCGACTTCGTTCCGGGGGCTTTTTGCTGGCCGCGATGGCAATAGCGGTTGTGTGCACAGCGGCTTCGTGCTAGAAGAGCCTTTGTGCTGCACATCGTTTGTGATGGCCGCAGTTCGGATTTCGCATGAGTGTCACTAGGAAGAAAGCGCGGAAGTCAGCCGCCAGCGCGGAACCGGTCATCCCTGACAAGTTGTACTTCCGCATCGGAGAAGTCGCCAAACTCTGCAAGCTTCCCGCGTATGTACTGCGATTCTGGGAATCCGAATTCCCCCAACTCAAGCCGGTTAAGAGCTCCACCGGACAGCGTATGTACCGTCAGCGCGACGTGGAGTCGGTGCTGCGAATCAAGAAGCTGCTCTACGAGGAAGGCTTCACCATCGCCGGCGCGCGCCAGCAACTGAAGGCAGAGAGCAAACCTGCAGCGGCTCAGTCTGGCTTGCCCTTCGCAAAAGCCGGCCGCGGAAACGAGCTCAAAAAAGTTCGCCAGGGACTACAGGAAATCCTGGGGATCCTCAAGAAGAAACACTAGAGCTAAATTTAGAGTTCGCGGTACCAGAGGCGCGGCGAAGCCGCACGCCTCGGACGTTTATCCAACTCAACCGAGCGCTACAGCGTCATCATTACCGGGCGCGCCGGCGCCGCGCCCCGGATCGACACTTTCCAGCGGAAGCGCCTCATCAGGAACTGCAGCAGCTTGGTGGTAAGGGCGAGACTGAGCGAGCCAATTACCAGGCACACGGGAATGAGCCACCAACCCAGCACTTCGTGGACTGGAGGTGAGGGATTCGTCATGGTTGCGCCCATGCGGAAATTGAAATTGAACTGATCGGGGCCAACCCACAGACCAGTGTTCGCTGGAAAGAACGGCTTCATCAGCGCCAGCAGCAGGAACCCAACCCCCATGGCGTAACCGGTTAGCGCAATGCAGAAGACCAGGAAACCTTCCACACCCGTGGTCGCCCAACGCAGCGCAGCGCGCAGGATCAACAGCGGAGAGCTGCTCTTTTGCGCCCGCTGTACCAGTAATCCGGCTCGATACTGTTGCGCGAGTTCGTCGGCCGAGCCAAGCCCCGCCAAAACCGAATCGACGCCGATCTGCGGGCCGCTGAGGCGTTCGCGAATATGCATATGGATTTCCTCGACGATGTCTTCTCGCTCCGAAATTGTCATGCGGGAAAGGGACTTTCGCAGTTGCGCCAGGTAATCGCTGATCTGAGAATCGGATGTCATAACGGTTGCTCCACTTCTTCTTTCCTCACGACCGGCTCGATCAGACAGCCGAGTCCGGCAGAGAATTGCGTCCAGGTTTTCGCCATCTGGGTGGCGCGTTCGCGTCCCGCCGCCGTCAAATGGTAGTACTTGCGGGGGTGTCCAGCTTGGGCTTCGACCCACTCCGACTGCACCAGTCCCTCTGTACGCAAGCGATTCAGAATGGGATAAATCGTGCCTTCAGCCAGGACGAGGTTTGAATCGCGCTCCAGCACCCGCAAAATCTCTAGCCCGTACAAACGCCCTCGCCAAAGGCTGGCAAG
Organism: Binatia bacterium; assembly: GCA_035638375.1. Classification (GTDB taxonomy): domain Bacteria; phylum Acidobacteriota; class Terriglobia; order Terriglobales; family Acidobacteriaceae; genus DASRAA01. Next base: position 1,822 of record DASRAA010000132.1, read on the forward strand.
GACTGCCATCTCCAGGCACCCTTTGCGCATCTGGGCCTCCCACTTGTCGGTGGTATCGGGCTCTTCAGGCGGTGCCGCAAATTGCCTTGCCATGTTCTATACCTTTCAATACAAGGTATCGTGCCAGGCATAACATTTTCTGTCAAGCAAAAATCGTCAGAAAGAACCGGGAGAACGAAGCGGCCTACAGATGCTCGGTTGCCCAAGTGCCGAAGAAGCGAATGTGGTGCGCGTTGTGGGCTTTCAGGATGGATTGGACGGCGTTCTTCTGCTCATCGCTCCCGCCGGTTTGCACTGTTCAATAACACTTCCCTTGCATCAGCGCCGCCTTGAGGCGTTCGCGGAACTTACGCTCTTCTGGGAAGCGTATTCGATCGCATGTTTTAGTTGCCCTGTCCCACCATGGAACTCACTTTCAGATTCAGGTGAAGGCCTTCTCGACCGGCAAAGAGGGAAATGCCCTCGCTGGAAAAGCCCGCATACTGCAGCGCGCGGACGGCGGCGTCAGCATCGGATTTGCCGGCGATGACAGCGCCGATGCCGTTATGCGGAGCAGCTCTGGAGACTGCCGCGTGGCGATGGCGTTGGACTTCGGGTGCCGTCCTATCAGGATCGATTGAAGTCTTAACAACGGGTTGCCACGAATGTTGCCCTAGCCAATCAGCTTGCCGCTCAAGCATGGAATGTATATTCGGAGCATGGCAGCAGCCGTGCAAACGAATGCGGGCACGAGCACCGCGCAGCGACGCGATACCCGCATCCTGCTGTGGCTAATCGTGGTCGCGGCTGCCTTTCTTAGGCTATGGGCGCTAAACGCCAAGAGTTTTTGGCTCGACGAAATCGCCAGTGTAGTGATTGCGCGCATGCCGGGCAGTTCCTTCTGGCGATGGCTATGGACCGAAGAAGGCAACATGGCGCTGTACTACGCCATGCTGCGGCCCTGGTTGGAGATTCATCTTGCCGAGGGAACTGTGCGGCTGCTTTCGGTTCTGCCCGGAATCGCTAGTGTGCCCCTGATGTACCTGCTTGGTAGCCGGCTCTTCGGACGCAATGTGGGACTACCATCAGCGCTGTTTCTTGCCTTCAGCACGTGTGCTGTCGTGTATTCACAGGAGGCTCGCGGCTACAGCTGGCTGCTGCTGGGCACCTTGCTCTCGAGCTATCTTTTTGTGCACCTGATTGAGCGGCCCTCGTTCGGGATGGCTCTTGTCTATAGTTTGGCCGCCGGCGCGACGTTCTACCTTCACTATTTTGGATTGCTGGTTCCGGTTGCCCAAGCCGTATCGCTTGTGGCCTTGCCGAGGCAACGGCGTCCATGGAAGCAGTTATTCGCGGCGGGCGCGCTGATCGTGTTGCTGGCGCTTCCCGTGCTGTGGATGATTCACATTCAGCCTGTGCGGCACCTTGATTGGGTAGAGCCACCGTCGCTGCTCGAGTTCTATCACCTGGGCGTGTTTCTGGCAGCAGAAAGCGGCAAGGGCGTCGGCCCGGTGCTCTTGGTGCTGGAGTTGGTTCTGGTTGCGGTGTTCTTTCGCGAGATGCTCTCCACCCGGCGCGATCCCGCCAAGAAGGATCTCTGGCCTTACGCACTATTAGCAAGTGGGCTGTTCACGCCAATTTTCGTCTCGCTCCTCGCTTCGATCGTTCGCCCAGTCTTCTTTCACCGCTTTCTGATCATCTGCCTGCCTTCGTGGCTGCTGGCCTGCGCCGTGGGCGCGATGGCCCTGCGCGATGTTCGCCTGCGGCTGTGGTCAATCGTTGGCGTCTGCGTGCTATCGCTGGTGGGTGTCATGATGTCTTACTCCCGCATTCGCGAGGACTGGCGAGGCGTTGCCAATTACCTAATTGACAATGCCCGCGCCCGGGACGTCGTGCTTTACTACCGGGGAGTCGGCAGTTTTGCTACGGAGAGCTATCGCAATTGGCTGCCAGGTGGAAACGTCAATCGTCCCAGGGCCGTCGAGGTAATACCCGGCTCGGAAAAATGGCGTGACGAAATTTCGGGCGCACAACGAGTCTGGCTGGTGGAATATCCAGCCAACCTCGACGACGTTATGATGCGCACGCTGGAAGCCGAATTGCACAGCCGATACTCCGCAGTAGCATCGAGCTCGTTTCGAGCGGTGACGGTCACGGAGTTCGAACTCAGGAAATAGTCGACAGCATCCGATGAAAACGAACGCCGTACGCATGCTCGACGCGCTTGATGTCCACTACGAATTGCGCGAGTACGAAGTCGATCCCGAGGACCTCGCCGCCGAGACCGTCGCCGCCAAGCTCGGCATGCCTGCCGAGCAGGTCTTCAAAACCCTGTTGGCGCGCGGCGACCGCAATGGGCCGTGCTTTGCGGTGATACCCGGCAACTACGAACTCGACCTGAAGGCAGTTGCGAAGCTGAGCGGTGACCGCAAGATAGAGCTGGTTCCGCTGAAAGAAGTGCAACCGCTGACTGGATACATTCGCGGCGGAGTGACCGCGCTGGGTGCGAAGAAAGAATTTCCAGTATTCGTCGATGAAACCATGGAGCTATGGGACGTGATTTCGGTTTCGGCCGGCGTGCGTGGGGTGCAGGTACTGCTGGCTCCGGCGGATTATCTGCGTGTTACCGAAGCAATCGTGGGCGAGATTGCGCGCGAGAAGAAGACGGGCGCGTAGCTTCAGCTTGACCTCAGCGGCAGCAAGGAATCGGGGCACGATTTCAGGCTCAGCCCCCAAGATCTCCGTATCTTACAAAATCGCCCTCAAGGCCTCGGCAAGCTCTGGATGACAAAAACGATAGCCAGTGGCTTCAAGCTTTGCGGGCGCTACCCGCTGCGATGCCAGAAGCAAGGACTCACCCATCTCTCCCATCAGGGACCGCACGACAAATGCCGGCAGCGGCAAGACTGCAGGTCGGTGCAGCGCTGCCCTCAATTCCTGGACGAACTCGCGATTGCGCACAGGCTGCGGCGAAACCACGTTCACCGGGCCGCGGACCGACTCGTGAGCCAGCGCGAGCTGAAAGGCCCCCAACACATCATCCATTGCGACCCAGCTCAAATACTGCCGGCCGTTGCCGACCGGTCCTCCCAGCCCGAGACGAAAAACCGGAAGCATCGCCCGCAACGCCCCACCTTCCTTCGCCAGCACTGCCCCGATGCGAAGTTGTACTACCCGCATACCCGCCGTAACAGCGGGCGCAGCCGCATCTTCCCACTCCTGGCAGACATCGGCGAGAAAGCCAATACCGCGCGGGCTGGATTCCGTCAGCTCCTCATCGCCCCGGTCGCCATAGAACCCCACCGCCGAGGCGGCAACGAACACACATGGTTTCCCGCGTTGCCTGAAAGATTCGGCACCAGCCGTCGCTAGCGTCCGCGTGCCTTGCACGCGGGACTCGCGAATCTCGCGCTTCATCTTCTCCGTCCACAATCCCGCAATATTTCTTCCGGCGAGGTGCACGATCGCATCGAAGCCTTCGAAGGGCTTGGGGTCCAGCGACGAAGCCGGATCCCACTGCACCTGATCACCCGCGGGAGCCTTTCGCACCAAAGCCACTGTCGTATGTCCATCCAAAACGAGCGCGGGACGCAGCCTGCTTCCAATCAGACCTGAGGCGCCGCTGATGAGAACTCGCACGACAATATCCTATAATCGGGCATGGCGACTTTCGGGCAGCAGATCAGAACAAATGTCCTGACCGTCACGCGGTTTCGTGATCTGCTCCGCAAAATACGCCTCTACCGCCCTAACGACGACCTCGGCCTGGTCAAAAAGGCCTACGAATTCTCTCTGCATCATCATCAGGGGCAGAAGCGTGCCTCCGGCGAGCCCTACCTGGTCCATCCGCTGGAAGTCGCCTCCGTGCTGGCCGACATGCGGCTCGATACCACAGCCATTGCCGCCGGCCTGCTGCACGATTCCATCGAAGACACCGACGTCACAGTTGACGACATCCGCAATGAATTCGGCGAGCAGATTGCGCACATCGTCGAGGGAGTCACCAAGATCAGCAAAATCGAATTCGCCTCGCACGAGGAGCAGCAGGCGGAGAGCGTTCGTAAGATGGTGCTGGCCATGGTGGACGACATCCGCGTGGTCATGATCAAGCTCGCCGACCGTCTGCACAACATGCGCACACTCGAGCATCTAGCCCCTGACCGGCAGGTCAAGATCGCGCGCGAGACACAGGAGATTTACGCCCCCATCGCACACCGGCTCGGCATGGGCAAAATCCGCGGTGAGCTGGAAGACCTGGCGTTTCAGTATGTCGACCCGATCGCCTACAACCAGGTGAAGAGTGCCATCGAATCGCGCCGCAAGGAAGGGGAGGCATTCCTCGACCACGTCCACAAAGTCATCGAGCAAAAGCTGCGCGAGAACAACATCGAGGCAAGGGTCGAAGCCCGCATCAAGCGGATTTACAGCATCTGGCAAAAGCTACAGCGACAGCACATCTCCGTTGATCAGATTTACGACATGATGGCGCTGCGCATTATCACCAACTCGGTAAACGACTGCTACGCCGTGCTGGGATTGATTCACAACCAATGGCGGCCAGTGCCCGGGCGCATTAAGGACATGATCGCCATGCCTCGCCCCAATTTGTACCAATCCCTGCACACTACGGTCATTGCCGAGAACGGCCACGCCTTCGAAGTGCAAATCCGCACCGAAGACATGCACAAGATGGCGGAGGAAGGTATCGCCGCGCACTGGAAGTACAAGGACGGCCCCATCTCGGCGGTGGATGAGAAACGTCTCGCCTGGCTGCGGCAGGTTGTGGAATGGCAGCGCGATGTCCCCGATCCCAACGAGTTTCTCTCGACCCTGAAGATCGATCTCTACCCGGAAGAGGTGTACACGTTCTCGCCCAAAGGCAAGATCGTGATCCTGCCACGCGAAGCGACCCCGGTGGATTTCGCCTACACGATTCACTCCGAAGTTGGGAACACTTGTGTCGGTGCGAAGGTGAATGGCCGCATCGTGCAGTTGAAGTACAAGTTGCGCTCCGGCGACATCGTCGAGATCCTCACCCAGCCCGCACACCATCCCAGCCGGGATTGGCTGGCCTTCGTGAAGTCCTCCCGCGCGCGCCAGAAGATTAAGCACTGGCTCAAGATTCACCAGCGCGAGCGCGCCATCGAAATCGGGCGCAAGTTGATCGAAAAGGAAGCGCGCAAATACCGCATCGCCCTGAAGGACATCACCGAGGCCGAGATCACGAAAGTTGCGACCGAGAACGGCCTGGGGCGTCCCGATGACCTGTTAGCGGGCATCGGCTACGGCAAGTTCTCGGCGCGTTCGATCCTTGCTCGCCTCGCGCCCACCAGCGCGGCCAGCTCCAGCAGGGCGCCCGAGACCGAAGAACAGCCGGGAGCCCTCACCAGCGTCGTCCGTCGAGTATTTGGCGGGGATACCTCGGCCATCAAAGTCAAAGGACATGATGATCTGCTGGTCTATCGCGCGCGATGTTGCAATCCCATTCGTGGCGAGGAAATCATCGGCTACGTAACGCGCGGCAAAGGCGTTGCGGTCCACTCGAAGACCTGCAAAAACGTCGAGAACTTGATGTATGAACCGGAGCGGCGCATTGCCGTAGAGTGGGGCAAGGACGGCAGCGTCGGTACCGCACCCGCCTGGCAGACAGGCTTCCCGGTCAAGCTGGTGGTATTGTGCGACAACCGCCTGGGCATGCTGAAGCAGATCACCGCGGTCATCAGCGACTCTGAAACCAACATCCGCAACATCGAAGCGAACACAGAAAACTCACAAGCCACCATCGACATCATCGTCGACATCGCCGACCTCAAGCATCTGGAACGCATCATCACCGGCGTACGTAAGATCCCTGGCGTACGCGATGTGCAACGCGTGCAAAAGGTGTAAGCATCTGGCTTCTCAAATTAGACGCCCAGTGACAGCCGGGGCGCGAAAGCTGCGGTGAGTTTTAACATTCGTAAGTTAGCAAGATCGCGGTATGGCCCGCGTCACTAATACATCGGGCAGATTGAAGCGCGGATATAAAGAACCAGTTGCCATCGCGGTCAGTTCACTACCGGAGCGGAGGAAAGTAGGGTTTCTTCCGAATTTCTGCTCTGGCTTTGAGGTCTACCTTCAGCACAGTAGGATCACAATTACAGCGTAATTCCCAGTACGACAAGGCAGTGCATCGGGATGATTACTTCTGTCCCGCCCCCTTCACATACTCCAGCACTTCCTCGGCATGGCCTTCGGGCTTTACCGGCTGAAACACCCGCTCAATCCTTCCCTCCGGACCAATCAGAAACGTTGTCCGCACGATCCCGATGACCTTCTTGCCGTACATGTTCTTCTCTTTCAGGACGTCGAGTTTCTTGGCCACTTCTTTCTGGGCGTCCGCCAGAAGGGTGTACGGCAGCTTTTCGTTTTCTTTAAACTTGAGTAGGGCTTTGGGTGTGTCCGGCGAGATGCCCAGTACGACGATCCCGGCTTTCTGCAGCTTGTTATATGCGTCGCGGAACCCGCGCGCCTCAACCGTTCAACCGGACGTGCCTGCCTTCGGGAAGAAGAACAACACGACCGTTTTTCCCCGGAACTGTTGCAGCGAAGTCGGGTTTCCGTTTTCGTCGGGGAGGGTGAACTCGGGAGCTTTATCGTTGGTTGGCATATCGCAACATTTGTACCTCAATTCGACGAAGCGGGCCATCGCCGCCGCTGTAATGGCGGTTTTCCTCACATTCACATTCGCACAGGCGCAGGACCGTTCCCAACCGCGCAGTACGCAAACCACTTCAGCAAAAAGGACTAAGCGTGGTCCGCGCGCTATCGCTGTTCTGGAATTTCTCCCCGGCGGGGCTATGCGACTTGTTCCCGTCGCCCTACTGATGGACGGCCATTACTACGACGCCAGCCTTTACGGCGCGAATCCCGCTCCCATGGCCGTCGAGCCACAAACCGTTTACGAGGCACAAAGTTTTGGTGAGCCGACAGGAACCTTCACTATCATCAGTCCGAAGCAAGTAAACGGCAACTGGGTGGCCGACGGAAGCTGGCGTCCACATCTCGCCATGGATGAGAAGGCCGCCCAGGACGCATCCACGAAACCCAAGGCTGCGCCCGGGGGTGCGGTCATCACCGCTGGGACTGACGACAGCCGTCCGGTACTTAAGCGCGCGCCTGGATCAGGCGGCGACAGCGGCAGTGGTTCACAGTCCACGCAAACTACGACCTCCAGCGACTCCGATCGTCCAGTCATGAAGCGCCCCGCCAGTGATTCGACTTCAAAGCCCACCATGGGGCCGACCGACGACACCTCCCCTAACACGAGTACCTCCGCCAAGCCGCAGACTCAAGTCGACGATCACGATTCCGATCGCCCGGTCATGAAACGGCCGACATCGGCCTCTTCCCAAACCGGTGGCGCCAACACTGCGCAGGCCGCATCGAGCGAAAGCGACCCCAATCGCCCGACTCTCAGCCACACATCAAAGCCCAAGCCGCCAACGACGAATGCCAGCGATCTCGCCACGCCGAAAGAAGCCATGGCCGCAGGTACGGCAAAGGAAGCGCGTTCGTATCCGGCCATCTCCGACGCGGGCGATTATCGCGGTCGACCGATGCTTTACTCCATGTCGCCGGGCGAGCGAAAGACTCAGGAGGACCAGGTCCTCCAGCTGGCTCTCGATGAGATTCGCGCCTTCGCCGCCAAGCGCAATGGCCCGGCCATAGCCAAGACCGCTGCCATCGCCGATTACGACGTACGCGCTTTCGATCTGGACTACAGCAGTTCGCCGACAATCGTTCTTACCGCCAAATTGCCGGTGAAGGACCCGAAAGCCAACCTACCGCCCGACTTCACCTACTTCGTAACCATCGTCGCGCGTGTAGACATCAACGATCAGCCGATCAAAATTTACAGCTCCGTGACTGATAGCCGCCATCTCGATGCCTTTCCGCGACAGGAGCTCATCGATGCTCTCGATGCCGACGCCAACGGGCGCGGCGACCTGCTGTTCCGCCAGTACTCCGACAATGGGATCAGCTATGCCCTATACCGGGTTTCGGCCTACCAACTCGACAAGGTGTTCGAAGGCGGCTCGGCGCTTTGACCATGTTCTTTTCGCTGTCCAGTCTCGGTCCAAGCGATATATCCCCACCTACGTAACTCAAGTCGTAGCCATCGGTTTAGCGTCGGCAAGGATAGTAACCTGCTCATAAGCCAAGCGTTTTACAATCTGATCTGGTCATGCAAATCGCCCGTCTGTTCTCATTGTTGCTGTTAGCCGCCAGTAGTTTGCTGGCACAAGCCGCTCTTCCGCCATCCCCATCGGCTCCTTCAAACTGGCCGACTTCGCAGTTCGCCGCCACCGCGGCCAAGGACCCAAGCGTCCAAAAAGCCAAGCAAATCCTCGACGACATGATTCGCGCGCTTGGCGGCGAGGCCTATCTGACAATGAGGGACATGACGGTCGAGGGCCGCACCTACGCCTTTTATCAGGGCCGCCCCAAAGGTCTCGGCATTCTCTACTGGAGATTCTGGCAGGCGCCCGACAAAGACCGTTACGAGCTCACCAAGCAGCGCGATGTCATCGATCTGTACGTCGGCGACAAAGGATACGAAACCACCTACAAAGGCACCGCCTCGATCGACCCCAAAGAACTCACCAATTACCTGCGACGGCGCGAGCACTCGCTCGAGTGGGTCATTCGCGACTGGCTTCCAGCGCCGGGCACAATGATCCTTTACGAAGGCACCGCCATCGTCGAGCAGAACCTTACGGATAAGGTCACGATTCTTACTGCATCCAACGACAGCGTCACCATCGCCGTTGATCCCCGCACACATCTGCCGGTTCGTAAGACCTATTCCTATCGCGATCCTGTCGATCGCCAGTTCGATGAAGAGTCGGAGGTCTACAGCAATTACAAACTCATCGATGGGATCAACACTCCTTACGCCACCGTCCGCATGGAGAACGGCGAAATGAGCAATCAGCGCTTCGTGAACAAGGCGAACTACAACACCGGACTCCCTCCGACTCTCTTCGAGCCCAAGGGACTGTTGTTCCAGCCGCAAAAAAACCAAAGCGCGAACCCGCAATAAGGCAAACCGACGAGAGCCTCAGGAGTGCGCCGCTTCTGGCCAAATGGAGCGAAATTAATCATTTACAGGAATTACACTCGGATTAGGATGCCTCTGGGAGTGCCCACCTCGCCACCGCTTGTGGCGAAAATGCCACATACAAAATCCATCCCGAGCTTGTAACCTGTTGACAGCGTCACGCTTACAAATTTGACGTTGATCTTTGAACGCACAATTCGAACCCCCGTCGAATGTCGCGGTGCCGGCCTGCATAGTGGTGCCCCTGTCTCTCTCCGCATTCTTCCTGCCAGCGGGGGCACTGGCATCATCTTCCGTCGCACTGACCTTGACGATTTTGAAGTAGAGGCGGTCATCAAGAACGTCGCCAAGGTGAGCTACGCCACCAGCCTTATGAAGCATGGCGTGCTGATCTCCACCACAGAGCACCTGCTGTCGGCCTTCATCGGCATGGGCATCGATAACGCAATCGTCGAACTCAACAATCTCGAGCTGCCGATCCTCGACGGTAGCGCTCTTCCGTTCATTGACTTGATTCAGCGCGCGGGACTGCGCCAGCAGCGTCGTAAACGCACCTATATTCGCATTCTGCGGCCTTACGAAATGCGCGAAGGCGAGAAATTCATCGGTGTATATCCCTCCGACGTTTACTCGGTGAGCTATGCCATCAACTTCCCCCACCCGCTGATTGGCAGCGAAACCCTCAAGGTTGAGCTTACCAACGGCAACTACGTGTCGCAGATCGCGCCGGCGCGCACCTTCGGATTCCTCGAGCAGCAGCGGGCGATGCTCAACATGGGACTGATCCGCGGCGCCACACGCGAAAGCTGCATCGTGCTCACCAGTCAGGGACTCGACAATCCACCGCTGCGTTACAAGGACGAATTCGTGCGGCACAAAATCCTCGACCTGATTGGGGACCTGGCTCTGTTCGGCAGGCGCATCCTCGGCTACGTCAAAGCCGATCGCGCCGGTCACGCCATGCATACCGCCATCGTCTCCCGCATCCTGCGCGACCAGACCTATTGGGACGAAGTCACGCTCGACGAATCCACCGCCCTGCAGTCCCCCGAAGAACACCTTGCCGTCGCCGATTGAGTGACCAGGAAGTCGACGACGTTGCTCAAAATAGTCTTTTGGGCGGAAGCACTGGCTTTAAGCCCAGTGATCTGGCTGGCCTGACTATTTTGGGCTTTAGCCTTGGCGCATTGCCCAACACGTCTGGATGCTGGGCGCATGTCCGCCTTTACCGCACGCGATCGAGTCAATTTCCCATCTCGGCATTCGGGTGGTTACTGTCGTTTTTGCGCGCTGATCTTTCTGGATTAACCCGGGTCAGGCCAACTACAACCGTTCCGGCAGCAAGGACGCTCGTATCTCTGCTCGCCTTGCATCGGCTCGGTGACGACTTCCATTTTTCGAACGCCTTCGCCGCAATCGGCAAAGCGTTGACCGCTACGTCCTTGAGGCACAATTGGATCCGTTAACGGCGAACGATTTTCCCCTAAGCCATTGATTCTAAAAGAACGCAAGGGCTGATTTTTGCGTCAGTCGAAGTGTGGCCCCGCCAATTGAGCTGCTTCCAATCCCGCGCTACCATACCTCGGTGAAGAAGGTCGTCTATCTCTCGCTCGGATCGAATCTCGGCGATCGCCAAGCGAACCTGCGAAATGCCATTGGTCGGTTGCTGGAGCTGGGGGACGTTCAGGAGGTGTCCTCGATCTACGAGACAGAACCGGTTGATTTCACCGACCAGCCCTGGTTTCTGAACTGCGCTGTAGCCGTCCGCACAGAATTGCTGCCGAGGGATTTCCTGAAAGGGGTCCTGGCGCTTGAAAGAAGCATGGGCCGTCAGCGCACTCAGCCGAAAGGTCCGCGCGTAATTGACATCGACATCCTGCTGTTTGGCGCACAGACCATCAACACGCCGCAATTGTCGGTGCCGCATCCGGCCATGGCCCAACGCCGGTTCGTACTAGAACCGCTGGCCGAGATCGCGCCCGAGGTAGCGCACCCCGTCCTTAAGAAAACCGTCCGCGAACTGCGGAACGCGTTACCGAACAAGGACGCCAAGGTGAGGAGGATTCCCCGCAGTTGAGCCCCAGACGGAACCAGCGTGCATGGCACGGGGAGTGCCTTTCCTGGTGATACCCCCGACGCAACACATATTGGCGTATCTTGGCGAAGCACTGTCGGCTTTTTAACTCCCGCCAGCGGTATCTCTAATGCAGCCACAGCTTCATTCTTGCGGTGGGACCCCCATGTCCGCTCTTACCTGTTGGAAAGACATTGCCCAGTATCTCGGCAAAGGCGTGCGCACGGTGCAACGATACGAGCGCGAGGCAGGGCTTCCGGTAAGGCGACCCAGCGCGCGAAACAAGGGTCTTGTTTTCGCCTGGCCCGAGGAATTGGACGCCTGGATCAGCAAGCAATCCGCGTCCACCGAAAGCAGTTCAGAAATCGAGTTGGTTCGCCTGAGAAACGCGGTGACACGATTAGAAGCCGAAAACGAAGTCCTACGACACGAGTTGAAACTTCTCGCCCTAAAAGCTAGCGGTGGCAATTCTGACCTGGACGAAAAAGGCTCGACGGAAGCCATATGGTACCGCTGCGCAACCCTGCTTGCGATGAACAAATCGCGACGGCAGGAATGCTTTGAGCTGACGACCGCCGCTCGTACCCTTGGCCTTCTGCGCAAGGTACCCGGTTTCCCTAAGTTCGCAGGACACAGCCGGAAGCTGCTGCAAGCAACTAACCGATCTCAATTGGCTTGATCTCTCAGCTGGCTTGATCGCTGCATAGTGACGTTTTTTGGCGCATTCTTTACCAACAGAGAGGCCAACTCCGCGAGTAGAATCCGTCTTACTGATGGCAGTTCGGTGAGCAGGGTTTCCCGTGATCTCGAGAGTAGAGATGATCGATTTGCCCATTTTGTACGTGGAAGAGAGTTCCACACCTTTAGCATCACGCACCGGCCGCAAACTGATTCTGTCCGTCGATGATGAGCCTAGCGTGCTCCACACACGATTCGTCGTCCTCTCGACCGCGGGATACGCGGTATTGAGCACGACGGATGGCGCCAACGCGCTGCAACTGTTCGCCAACTACCCGGTGGATTTGGTCCTGCTGGCCTATGTTCTTCCCGAGATCGACGGGGCCTACATCGCGCAGGCAATGCGGGAGTACGACCCTCGGGTGCCGATCGTCATGGTTTCCGCCGTGGAGATCCCGGAAGAAAAGCTAGCCGCCGTAAATCGCTATCTGAGCACAGGCGAGGAACCGGAGGCCTTGCTCAGGACAGTAGTTGAGTTGGTGAATGCTTCCAATGGCCCGAGGCTCCGCTCCAGAGCGTAAATGATCTTATTTCGGCTTGTACTGGCAGGGTGACGGAAAATGAATTCGCCGATGAATTCCTGCCATCTAAACTGAACATGCGATCTGGCGCGATTGTCTTACGCAGTGGGAACCCGTATTTTTTGCTAACCACGCTCAAGCCGGAAATGAGCGCCTCGATTACCGTCGGATTCCTGCTAATTTCGGCGGTCGCTTGCGCCGAATCAGCCTATCCCGCGAAGGCTCCTGCGCCACCGGCGCCATTCACCGACTATCGATACGAGAAGCCGGGCACTTTACACAGGATCACACCCGCGGACCTACCTCCGCCGTATGCGACCAAATCGGCAACCAACGGTCCAAAGCTAGTGGACCGCCCCAAGAATGCCTGGCCCCAGGCACCAGCAGGATTCAAGGTAGAGCTCTTCGCGGACGGATTCGACGAGCCCCGCAAGATCCTGACCGCTCCGAACGGCGACATCTTCATGGCCGAAAGTTCAGGCGGCAAGTTAACTGTCTTTCGCGGAATCACGGCGGAGGGAAAGCCGCAGCAACGCACGACCTTTGCAAGCGGACTTAATCATCCTTATGGAATTGCCTTTTATCCACCGGGTCCGAATCCCGAATACGTTTATGTGGGGAACACCGACGCGGTGGTGCGTTTCCCGTATCACAACGGCGATTTGAAAGCGACCGGGCCGGCCGAGAAGATTGCCAGCGTTCCCGAAGGCGGAGGGCACTGGACGCGCGACGTCGTCTTTTCCAATGACGGCAAGCTGCTTTTCGTCGCCATCGGATCGCGCTCCAACGCCGATGATCCCGACACCAACCCGGAAGAAAGAGACAGGGCCAACATCACGGTGATGAGTCCCGACGGCTCGAACCGGCGAATCTACGCGTCCGGCATACGCAATGCAGGCGCAGGCCTTGCGATCGATCCAAAAACCGGGGAGCTTTGGGCTTCGGTCAACGAGCGGGACTCGCTGGGCGACAACCTTGTGCCCGATTACATCACGCATGTGCAGGATGGAGGGTTTTACGGCTGGCCGTATTTCTACATTGGCGGCAACCCTGATCCCACGCTCAAGGGTAAGCATCCCGAGTTGAAGGACAAGACCATCGTTCCCGACGTGCTGATCCAGCCGCACAATGCTTCGTTGCAACTAACCTTCTACACGGGCAAGCAATTTCCGGCGGAATATCAAGGTGACATCTTCTCTTCGCAGCATGGTTCGTGGAACAAGTTCGTGCGCACGGGATACGAAGTGATTCGCGTTCCTCTGCGTCAGTCGGGCAAGGCGAGCGGCGAGTACGAAGATTTTCTGACAGGGTTCGTATTACCGGATGGCAATGTCTGGGGACGTCCCGTCGGCGTGACCGTAGCGCCGGACGGCTCATTACTTGTAACCGATGACGGCTCGAATTCGGTGTGGCGTGTAG
>DASRAA010000133.1:0-3393 GCA_035638375.1 Binatia bacterium
GGTGCTGGTCAGTGTCCCATAGAACCCTATAGAACGTACCGTGAGGCTTTTGATCCTAATTGAAATCAATCAAGTCTCGCCAGGCGCTGCCGAGACTCCTGAACGGTGTTCTGTTTTTCATTCACCGGGAGAGCCGGCGGGTGTCTATCGCTGGAATGACTGATCATCCGGATGAGTGCTGGATGCACCAGATGGGTCGCAACGCGACATTTGAGCAGATGGGGTATTTGAACAACTGTCGCTACGTTTTACACGATCGCGATGCAAAGTTCTGTGCTGAATTCCGGGAGACGCTGGCAGCAGGGGATGTGAAGTGCCTGCCACTTCCTCCGCGTAGCCCGAACTTGAACGCTTTTGCGGAACGCTGGGTGCGGTCGGTCAAAGAGGAGTGCCTGTCCAAGCTGATCTTGTTCGGGGAAGCTTCGTTGAGGAGAGCGCTAACCCAATTCCAAGAGCATTACGAGTACGCTTCATAATGCCCATCTGGCTATGTCGCTGAAAAATCGATGACGCCTTGACCAGAAACATCTAATACGGGGTTTCGACGTTCCCTACGTGACTGGTCAGCGAACCGAACCGCCTCTGGCGTTTCCAGCGCGTGACGGTTGATGACCCAAGGACCGTTTGCCAACGGATGCTCGGCGTCAATTTGGCCTCGTTCGATTGCCAGCCGGAGCGTGATGCCGCTCATGTGGAGATGATCCGCAGCCTCGGTAAGGGTGCACCAGCCCTCCGCTCTCCGACGGTCGGCGCTATATGAGGGGATGCCGTGATGACTGCGCAGCGAGGTCACCCGTTCGCGCGTCCAGCGGTTTCCCCTTCCGGTAACCAGTCCGCTGCGGGTCAGAGCGCCGGCAATCACATCATCCGAGCAGATGCGCACAAGCACTCGTACCGCGTCGACAATCTCCTTCGGCGTGTGAGCTCGGCTGTACCCGCGTCGTCGGCGAGGAATGCGGAGCTGCGTGTGGACGCCGCCCTTCCAGTGGATGACGGCAATGATCTCGCCGACCTGAGCATCTACATCCACGACTACCTCTTCTATCAACGTTCTTAGGATCCGCTTCTTCAGGCGAGCATCGGCTTCAGGATGCGTCCACACCGCTTCCAAGTCGCCCGCCAGCGTCTCGAACTCTTCTCGAGTCGCGGGTGCCACCTGCCGCCCCCGCACTGCCTGCTCGATCCGCGCCTCGATTTGCTGGACCTTTTGCAGGGCCTCATTCCACCGACGCTCCAGTTCGCTTGCGACTAAGCGGTTGTCGGGATCTGTCGTGTCGTACTGTTTCTCAGCACGGCGTGCGGTGTACTGGGCTGCCTCCAACTCCCTCTTCAGGGCGGATATGATTTCGTCCTGCTGCCCCGTCTCCTGTTCGGTGGCCAGCACCGCCGCTTCTATGGCTACCGGCTCGAGCACAATCATAATTTCGCGGCTGATGGCTTCATCCAGGCCCAAGCCCGCGAACGTGATGCAGGGCGGTTCGCCGTTGTCCAACGCACTCCTATGGCACACGTACCGCAGTACAAACGGCCCATTGCCGGTGTAGGCGACCATTAACTTGCGCCCGCAACGCCGACAGCGCAACAAACCGGCCAGCAATGCTGATCCTCGCTTTGCGGAGCCCGACCGATCACCAAGATGAGCGTTATGGGTCATCGTATGCTGGATCTCTTCAAACTGTTTCCAGCCAATGTAGCTCTCGTGCGTGTCGCGAATCAATGCCCACCACTGCTGTCTTGGTTTACGCCGACTCCGGTGACGTGGCTGTCCTTGCTCGTACTGCATGGAGTGTTCTGTTCTGCCGTAAGCATACGCGCCCGCGTACGCTGGATTGGTCAACATGCTGTAGATGGTGGTGTATCGAGGTCGTCGCCAGACCACCTGGTCACGCGGGGCGGAAACGGGAACCTGCAGTCCGTGTTCTAGAAACCAAAGCAGCGTTTGCCGTTGCCGAGCCGAGTTCGAAGAACTTGCTGAACACCAATAACACCCGTTCCTGTACACGGCGGTCCGGGTTCTTCTCCAGACGGTCTTCACCTTTGACATAGCCGGCAGGCGCTGCGACGATCAGTTCGCCACGTCGTGCCTTCTCCCGCCGGGCCTCCACCGAGCGCTGTCGCAACAGGTCCAATTCATACTCGTTCAAACTGCCTTTCAATCCCAGCAGCAGGCGATCATTGCTTTGTCGCGGTGTGTACACCATTTCTTGATCGATCAATAGCGTGTCCACTACCCGACAGACTTCCACCAGCTTCTGCCATTCCCGACTGTTGCGTGCAAAGCGCGACACCTCTCGGGCCGCGACCGCACCCACATGGCCCAAGCATACTTCCGCCACCATGCGCTCGAAGCCCGCTCTGGTCACCGTACCGGATGCGGATCGGCCGAGATCCTCATCCACCACTTCGATGTCGCGCCAGCCGAGGCTGCACAATCGATCCCGCATGGCATACTGCAGTTTCTGACTCTCTAAGTTGTTCTGAACCTGATACACCGAGGATTGGCGCACGTAGAGAATCACCTTTCGTTCCAAGTGATGCGGCTTGATCTTGTCACTCACCGTCCGCCTCCTCTGCGATTCTCGCCTCTGCTGCCCCTCGATGCTGCCTCAGGAGCTGCGCCAGCAAGCGCACCATTTTCTGTTGGACATCGGACGTCAGATCGGTCCAATGTCGGTTGCCTTGCGGACGAGCAAACAACCGGAGTTGGCTCGATCTCCGCGGGACCGTCGATACCGCCATAAGCACCTCCTGCATCTAGCAAGTATCGAGGCTGTGTTTCCCGCGTATCATGAGCACGGGCCCGTGGCGGTGCCGACTGAAGGACCTCTTTGAGTTCGCGCAGGGACGGGATGCTCGCGAATCCTGGCTGGGAGACCCGGGTCTTGCAGCACGCCACGACGTCCAACATCCAGAGCGGCACTTCCAGAACCCGAGATGTCTGGATGTCTTCCAGGCTGCAGTGTGCCACCGCCCGGCCGCGTTTTACGAGAGTGGCATGTACCCATACTGCCCTGCCGTGCCACGGATGCCAGGAATAGCAGATTTCACGGAGATCCCTAATATGGGTGTTGTGTTGCTGACTTGTATCATGCCGAGCGAAATCACCAGGGCAAGGGGAACGTTCTACTGTTCCCCGAGGTCGAGGAGTTCCGCCAGACATGTGGGCCATCGATTCGATGTCGAGAGCGACTCGGCGGCCTTCTCAAGTATTACTACCAAGGGTCGCATGAATTTCTTGACCACACGGGATTTACACAAGTCGCTTAGGACCGGCCGATTCGCAGTGCAACTAACGAAATCGCCAATCAACTGTCAGTTCCTATCGTGGGCATCCGCTGTACCCTCCGACTACTTCGAGACTGGAACCAGGAACACGGTCACGCGTTCTGTGGC
>DASRAA010000134.1:0-9742 GCA_035638375.1 Binatia bacterium
TCTCGCCGGGAAGAAAGTCTTTACCGTCATCTGGACCACCACGCCGTGGACGCTTCCCGCTTCGATGGCGGTGGCCTTCCACCCCCAGGAGGAGTATGTCGCTCTCGAGTCGGCGGGCGAGGTGTACATCGTCGCCGAGAAGCTGGCGAAGGAGTTCAGCGAAAAAGTCGGGCTTCCGACGCCGCGCAGCATCGCGAAGTTCGCCGGGAAGAAGCTGGAGTTCGCAAAGTTCGCCCATCCCTTTCTCAGTCGCGTCATCCTGGGAGTGTTGGCGGATTACGTCACCATGGACCAGGGTACCGGCGTAGTGCACACGGCTCCCGCGCACGGCGCCGATGACTTTAACACCGGGCTCAAGTACAAACTGGACGCCACCTCGAATGTCGACGCGGCCGGACGCCTGCACAATGGGCTGCCGGAATACGACGGCCTGAAAGTCTTCGACGCCAACGCGCCGATCGTCGAATTGCTGAACGAGCGGGGAGTACTGATGCATGCGGAGAAGATGGAGCACTCCTATCCGCACTGCTGGCGTTGCCACAATCCCATCATCTTCCGCGCCACTGAGCAGTGGTTCATCTCGATGGAAGGCAAGCTGCCGGGCGGTACGCTGCGCAGCCGCTCTCTCGAAGAGATTAAGAAGGTGAAGTGGGATCCAGCCTGGGGCGAAGATCGCATCTCCAACATGATTGCCACGCGTCCGGACTGGTGCATCTCGCGTCAGCGACTGTGGGGTGTGCCCATTGCGGTCTTCCAATGTGAGGGCTGCAAAGAATTCTTGAACGACAAAGCCATCAACCGCGCTGTCGTTAAGTTGTTCGCGCGCGAAGGCGCCGATGCCTGGTACAAGCGCCCGGCTGAGGAGATTGTCCCAGCAGGCATTAAGTGCGCACAGTGCGGGGGCTGCAAGTTCCGCAAGGAGATGGACATTCTCGACGTGTGGTTCGAATCGGGCTGCAGCCAGGCTGCGGTGCTCGGACACGAACCGGGACTGCCGTGGCCGGCAGATTATTACCTTGAGGGTGGTGACCAGCATCGCGGATGGTTCCACTCTTCCCTGCTGTGCGCGGTTGGAGCCAAGGGAGGAACTGCTTATCGCGGCTGTGGCACCGTCGGTTGGACGCTCGATCCGCAAGGACGTGCAATGTCAAAGTCCCTGGGAAACGGCGTAGATCCTGTCGAAGTGGCGGAGAAGCTCGGTGCCGAAATTGTCCGCCTCTGGGTAAACTCGGTTGACTTCCGCGAAGATGTGATCGCCTCGGACGAGATCATGCTGCGCATCGCCGAAAGCTATCGCAAGATTCGCAATACGTTTCGTTACATTCTCGGCAACCTGGATGACTTCGACCCGGGCCGCGATAGCGTCGCATTCGGCGAAATGCAGCCTCTCGACCAGTACATCTTGCTGGGCGCAGCAAAAGTCACCGCCGACGTGAGGGAGCACTACGACTCATTCACATTCCACAAGGCGTATCAGCGGTTGAAGGACTTCTGCATTGTCGACCTGAGCGCCATTTACTTCGATGTGTTGAAGGACCGGCTATACACCTCGGCCCCGAAGTCTCACGCCCGGCGCGCGGCGCAGACAGCACTGTGGCGGCTGGGCGATGGGTTGGTACGGCTGTTGGCCCCCACGATGAGCTTCACTGCCGAGGAAATCTGGGAGTATCTGCCCAAGTTTTCCGGCAAAGCCGAGAGCGTGCATTTGACGCTGTTTCCCGCCCCGGGCGATCTGACCGGGACGGTGCCCGCCGGCTTCGACACCGCTGGGCTGATCGCGGACTGGTCTTCCCTGTTGCGCGTCCGCGACGAAGCCTTGAAGGCGCTGGAAGTAGCGCGCACCGAGAAGCGCATCGGCGGCAGCCTGGAAGCGCAACTGCATATACTGGCGCCGGAGTCGCTTTATCCGCTGCTGGAACGCCATCTCGACCAACTGCGGTACTTATTTATCGTTTCAGATGCCGTGCTCGAGAAGAACAGCACCGGGAATGGCGACACAGGTTTACAGATTGAGGTGCGGAAAGCTCCGGGCGCGAAATGTGAACGCTGCTGGAACTATTCGATTCATGTGGGCGAAGACGAGACGTACCCGACGGTTTGCGAACGCTGCCGTCCGGTGCTGGCGGAACTGGAGGCCACGGAGGTGCGATAGAACTGGGACAGTCGGCAGATTCCCCAGGCGGCTGGCATGCGTCTAACCTATGCATGAGGGCTCAGCGACGCTTCAAGGTCTTCGATTTCACCGTGAACGGTTCGGTGTTAAACAACGATTCCATGCGTAAGTACTTCTTCCTGATTGCGGTATCGGTCATTCTGCTCGACCGGCTAACCAAGTGGGCCGTGGCCCGCTACATTCCGTTGCACCAAAGCCTCACGGTGATTCCCGGTCTGTTTCACCTTACGCATGTGGAGAACCGTGGCGCAGCCTTCGGACTGTTCGCCGACTCGTCTTTCCCTTGGAAGATTGCCGCCTTGGTGGGCTTTTCGCTGATCGCGCTGATCATCGTGTCCGTGTTGCTGTGGAAGAACAGCCACACCATCAATACCACGACGATCGGCCTGTCGCTGATTCTCGGCGGAGCTGCGGGAAATCTCTGGGACCGCGTCATGGACGGGCGTGTCGTGGACTTCCTGCACTTCTATCTCGGCAGCTATAGCTGGCCGGACTTCAATGTCGCCGACAGCGCCATTGTTATCGGAGCGCTGTTGCTGGTCTCGGAGATTCTCTTCGCGAAGTCGCAACCTGAGACGGTAAAAAGCGGATCGCAAGAAGCCAGCTCGTAGACTTGGGACATTTTCAGTTTTGCTTAAGGGGTGGCGCTGGATTTCTCGGCTAGTTTTGAATTGCGGCTTTAGCCGCTGAAGTAAATCCGCCGCCATTACCTCCGGCGCTAAAGCGCAACAGAGTAATAGGCGTCGCCTTCTGGGCGCCTGCAGGTGTCCTCCACCCGTCGTGCTTACAACAAAAACTGAGAGGCCTAGCGCTTCGTTTCTGCCTGGCGACGCGTACACTGTTCTGCTACATCCTCGACCATTTTCCAAACCGATGATCGCCCATCGCGTTGCCGCTCTTTGTGGTTGTGTGCTAATCCTGGCTGCTTCGCTATGCGGGCAGACACCCGTCAAGTCTGATTCCATTCTGAGCTACTCGCGGACCTCCGAGGGCATTGACTTTCAAACACGCCGCGGCGTGCTGAGCGTACACTTTTGCGGCGAAGCGATGGTCCATGTGGTCTTTTGGCTGCCCGAGGCGGTGCAATATCCGAGGCCATGGATTGCAGAGACCGACTGGCCGCCCGTTTCCTTCGCCGTCACAGAAGACACTCCGAAGTACATCAGCATTGCCACGAAGCGCCTGCGGATAACCGCTGAGGTCGATTCAGCAGCCCTCATTTATGACGACGCTAGTGGAAAGCGGCTGGTGCACGAATCCCCTTCCCCGACACCCCGCTACCTGACATCTACCTCTGTGGATGGCGAGAAGACCTTTCAGGCCGACGCCTACTTCGACCTGAACCAGGACGAAGCCATCTACGGTCTTGGCCAGCACCAGAGCGGCCTGCTTAACCAACGGGGAACGGACCTGCCGCTGATGCAGGACAACACCAACATCAGCATTCCATTTCTGCTTTCGAGTCGCGGCTATGGTTTGCTATGGAACTATGCTTCCCTGGGTCGGTATGAAAATCACTTTCAGCC
The DNA here is from genome assembly GCA_035638375.1 of Binatia bacterium. Classification (GTDB taxonomy): domain Bacteria; phylum Acidobacteriota; class Terriglobia; order Terriglobales; family Acidobacteriaceae; genus DASRAA01. Next base: position 3,700 of record DASRAA010000134.1, read on the forward strand.
GAAACTGGCACTGCGGGCCGAAGTCGCAGACGCCGTCGATTATTACTTCATCTACGGCCCCGAATTCGACCGGATCATTGCACAGTACCGCAGTCTGACGGGCTCCGCCCCGCTGTTACCTCAATTCGCATTCGGTTTGTGGCAGTCGCGGTGGAAGTATGAAGACCAGCAGGAATTTCTGGACGCAGCGGCTAGGTATCGAAGCCTACACATTCCTCTCGACGTGCTGGTTCTCGACGCCAACTGGATGACCCGCATGGGGGCAAACGAATTCACCAAGGAATTTCCCGATCCGGCCGACATGCTCGGCCAACTGCGCGAACAGCACGTCCATTCCGTTCTTTCCGAGTGGCCGCTGTACACGCCGCCAGGCGTGAATTTCGATTTTATGCTGGCTAACCACTATTTCGTCACCGCAGGACGTACACAGGCCACCATGTTCGACCGTGGAAGCCGCCTGTTCGATGCCTTCAACCCGGATGCCCGCGCGACCTTCTGGCAGCAGATGAAAGCCAGCCTCTGGGACAAAGGCGTTGATGGCTGGTGGCTCGATGCATCGGAACCTCTCGATCCCTGGGGCGAGGAGCAGGGCGCAATGCTCGATGGCGCGCACACGGCGCTGGGCAGCGGCTCCCGCTATGCCAACATGTATCCACTGTTCGAGACGAAGGCTGTGTACGAGGGACAGCGCTCGACCACGGACAAGCAGCGTGTGGTGATTCTGACGCGCTCAGCATTTCTGGGGCAGCAGCGAAACTCAGCCATCGCCTGGTCGGGGGACATCTATCCGAGCTTTCAGACGCTGCGCCGGCAAGTCCCTGCCGGGCTTAATTACTCCATGTCCGGTATGCCCTACTGGACAACAGATATCGGCGGCTTTCTTGGCGGGAATCCTGATGATCCGTCCTACCAGGAGCTGTATGTCCGCTGGTTCGAGTACGGCACCTTCTGCCCGATTTTTCGCACGCACGGCGCACGCAAGGCGAATGAGTTGTGGTCGTACGGACAAAAGGCGCAGGAAATCCTGACGCGATACGACAATCTGCGTTATCACTTGCTGCCGTACATTTACTCCATCGCCTGGCGCACGACCTCAGAGGGATACACCCCGATGAGAGCGTTGGTGATGGACTTCCCCTCTGACAGGAATGCCCTAGACATTTCCGACCAATTCTTCTTTGGACCGGCACTGCTGGTGAATCCTGTAACAAAGGCCCGGGCGAGTTCGCGGACCGTTTATCTACCCGACGGCAGAGTCTGGTACGACTTCTGGACTGGCGCAAAACAGAACGGCGGAAGGACAGTCACGGCAGTTGCGCCGCTGGAAACAATCCCGCTATATGTGCCAGCAGGTTCGATCATTCCCATAGGCCCCGAGCTGCAATGGACGAACCAGAAGCCTGCTGACCCGATCGAGTTGCGAATTTATCCGGGTCGCGACGCTGAATTCACGCTGTACGAAGACGACGGCATGAGCTATCAATTCGAAAAGGGAGAGCGCTCAACAATAACGTTCCGATGGAATGACAAGACACAAACTCTCTCGATCGGCCCCCGGATGGGCGGTTTTCCCCAAATGCTCGAGCAAAGAAGCTTCGCGATCGTAAAAGTTCGGCGAAACCGGGCCGTAGGTGAAAACCTAGTCGCTGCTCCGGACCGATTGGTTCACTACGACGGTACCGCACAAACCATCGTTTTAAGGCCAACCGCGAGTAAGGCTAGGAATGGGCGAGGGCGACCGTAATTTGCGAATGTTCGTCCGGAGTACGATAGACATTTAAGCAAGTGCCACCTCCCTGGCCGATTAAGGTGTTTTGTACACCCGCTTGTACACTTCGGCGTTGCGTACGATGGCCTGCACGTACTCGCGAGTCTCCGTAAACGGGATGGACTCAACGAACTCCTCGATATCGCGATAGCTGCCTGCTGCGCGCCAATCCTCTACGCGAGAGTCACCCGCGTTGTAGGCTGCGAGAGCGTACTCCACCTGCCCTCCAAAGTGGTCTACCATCTCGCGGAAATATTTCGTGCCTAGCTCGATGTTGATCGTGGGGTCGAGTAGCGACTCGGTCTTGTAATTGTGCAGTCCGACCTGCTTAGCGGTTGCTTTCCCTGTTTTCGGGAGAAGCTGCATCAGTCCGTAAGCATTAGCACGCGAAACGGCTCCGGGGTTGAACTCCGATTCCTGGCGGATCAACGACGCGACGAGATATGGGTCGAGGCCGTTCTCATCGGAATAGCGCCTCAGAGCATCCCAGTAAGGGCGGGGAAACAGACCTTCCCAGTAAGGTTGCGGAAGCGCCGACTGGTCCATGGCGAAGTAGCCATTGATGGTCCTCTTTAGCGCCTGCAGAGCCTTGTAGTAATCGCCCGCCGCTGTGTACATGCGGGCCACTTCCACCATCTCCCACGAAGGACCTAATGCACTCCCGGCCTGCAATTCGCGCACAGCTAAATCAACTGCACCGGCGTTCTCCAGCAACCGGGAGCGGTTGTAGTGCAGGTCATCGGGAGGAGGCGTGGTCTGCAACGCTTCGGGCTCGATCTTCGTTAGATCGGGAATGCGCTGCAGACTGGCCACCGAAACGGGCTGCGCGTCTGGCAGGGTTGCCAGCCGTTTACGGGCCGCGACTCCGTAGTAATAGTTGCGATAACGTTCCGTCAGCTTGGAATAATACGAGCGAGCGAGACCGTAGTCCTTGTCGTTCTCGGCCATTCGTCCGCGCCAGTAGATGGCGTTAGGCACTTCATTCGACCCCGAATAGAACTCGATTTGCTGGTCGAAGTACTTTTTCGCTTCTTCGGGCCGGTTCTGCCGATAGGTTAGCCAGGCACATTTCCAGTGTGCATATGCAGCCTTGCTGCTGGCGGGAAAGCGGTCGTGAATTTCCTTGTAGTAGTCGATCGCCTTGTCGTAATCCTGGCGAAGCAAGTACATATTGCCCGCAGTGAACAGCGCTGATTCCAGCCACGGCGAATGCGGGCTGGTGGCGCGCATGTGCTCCAGAATGTTGGTTAACTCGGCGTCGTTGTTGGTGTTGCGAGCGATCTCAGCGCTCTCATACCACTTCTCTGCACTGCCTTCGCTGCCATCGTCAGCAATGCGGGCCAACACCTCTTTGGCCTGCTGGTTCTGGCCTAGCTTAGCCAGCGAGTTTGCCAGCTTGATGTTGATGGCCGACTGCTGCCCCGCCGGAGCCATCGGCAGCATTGCCCTATATTCCACGATGGCCGCATCCCAGCGACGTGCTTTGTAGAGTCCCTCCGCGCGGTGCTCACGTTCCTCATAGCTCACCGGCGGAAGCATGTCCGCTTCAGGAATCTTATTCAGGTCGAGCTGTGCCCAATCTGCCTGCTGGCTGGTCGGGTAGTTGTAGAAGACCCGGCGCAGAGCTTCTGCTCCGCTGCGTCCCTGTCCGTTCTGCACGTAAGCCTTGCCCAGAAGGTATTCCGCGTCGGCGCCACCTCCCTCAAGGCGTGCCAGCACCTGCACCGCTTGTGCTGAGCGCTTGGTCGCCAGCAGCGCTTTAGCGTAAGCGATCGTGGCGTCGTTGGAGAAAACGGAATCCGGGAAACGGGCTTCAAAATCGCGCAGGTACGTCAGCGACTCTTCGGGACTGTTATTCAGCAGGTACGAGTTCCCCAGGTAGTAAGCCGTGTAGTCCTTCAATTCTCCGATATACGGCTGCGCCTTCTGCAGCGCCGCAATCGCCGCGGGAAATTGCGTGTCCAAGTAATGCGCGTAGCCGATGGCAAACCACGCCAACGCTCCGGGCTCAGTTCCTGCGTGCTTATCTGCGTAGGCCTCAACACCGGTGTAAGCTGCGGGCGTCCGATACTCGATAAGCTGTCGCGCCATTGGGCGCAGCTCGCTTGACGCCACGAAGCTCTTGTGCAACTTGATGGTCCGCGCGGCGCTCGATTTCTTCCTTGGAGCGTGCTTCTTCGCCTTCGAAGATGAGGACTTGCCGTTGTGAGGAGTGCCGGTTTTCTTTTTCGATGCCGAGGAACTGCTGCTCTTTTTCGGCTGTCCCGATGCCGGTGAGGTCTGGGCAGGCGCGACGCTCGCCTGCAACAATAAGGCGGATATGACGGGGGCAATAAAACGGGCTACTAACATCGTTGGAGACAAGTGTAACCCGACTTCGTCTGCGGTCGCAGAAGGTAGTTAAGTTGTAATTTCAGTTACCTACTGGGAGGTGTGATTTGCGGCCCGGCCCAAACGCGATTCCCGCCTTTCCTCTGTATAATGACCAAGAGCCGACGTCGAAAGTGACGTCAAATTCTTGAATCTGCGAAGAGATGGCAACCATCCAACAAAAAGTGGGAGAACCGGCGAGCGATGAGCTCAAGCTGGTTCATGCGGCCAAAGCCGGCGACATCAGCGCCTTTGAAGAGCTGGTGAAGCGGTATGACCGCAACGTCTTTCGCATCGCTCAGCACATCACGCAGAACCGCGAAGACGCGGAAGATGTGGTGCAGGACGCGTTTTTAAAGGCGTACCAGAACCTGGGAAATTTCCAGGAGCAGTCGAAGTTTTATACTTGGCTGGTACGCATCGCGGTGAACGAAGCGCTCATGCGCCTTCGCCGCCGGCGTCCAGAGCGGATGGTCTCGCTCGACGAAGACATTAAGACGGAAGAGGACTCCATGCCGCGCGAAGTAGCGGACTGGGCGCCGAATCCGGAGCAACTGTACAGTCAGGGCGAATTAAAAGAGATTCTAGGTAAGACGATCCAAGGGTTGCCCCCGAGTTTTCGCACGGTTTTTGTGCTACGGGACGTGGAAGGTCTCTCTACCGAAGAGACAGCCGATGCCCTGGACTTGAGTATTCCGGCCGTGAAGTCACGTTTGCTTCGCGCCCGGTTGCAACTGCGCGAGCGGCTGAGCAAGTACTTCAAAAATCGTGTTGGTGGAGATGGCAAATCGTGAAGTGCTCTGAATTCCTGAAGGAGCTAACTGACTATCTAGACGGGGCGATGGACGCCCAGACCAAAGCTGAACTCGAGGACCACCTCCAGTGGTGCCACAACTGTTACGTGGTGTGTAACACTACTAAGATGACCATCGAGATCTACCGGGGCGAATCTCAAGCCTACGAGCTGCCGGAAGACCTTCGCGGACGTCTTCGAAAAGCCATCATCTCCAAGTGCAAGACCTCGGGCACGTCGTAGCAACGCTCCTCCTAAGTCTTTGATTCCACAAAGCTAGCTGATTTGTTCTCATTTCACCTCAGATTTGCGCTTCCCTTTTCCGTCTCCCAGTCGAACCTTTTCTCCGTAACTCGAATCTAAGTAAGCAGTTTGGGGTTACCATCGGAGGGAGTGATCCCTTGATGGTTGACTCTGACGCGCTGACGTCAACCTTCGTTAATGACTTTGAGCCGGCATGGAGGCGATCCTATGACGTTCCTCGATGTACTTTTCGGTTGTTCCCACAAGAACCTGAGCTTCCCGATTACCGTCCGCGGAGCGCGCCGACGCCCGCAGGCCGCCGCCGTCACCAGGACTTACGTTGTCTGCCTGGATTGCGGACACGAATTTCCCTATGACTGGGAAGAGATGAGGGTGGTTCGGGAAGACACGTCGCGCCCGATTCCCGCTGTCGCGGCAGCGCCGCGCCGCGTCGCTTAGTCTCACCTGCCAGTAGTATTAGTACGGCGCGCCTGATGTTGGGGCAAGTGTGCCCCGACGCGCCTAGGTATCAGGACTGATGAGCACCCCGGGTCACAAACCGAGGTGCGATTTGGCTCGAACTCAGCAATGGGGTCAGAGGACCCTCTTAGCGAACAAAAAGGAAAGGGTAAAAGACGAAAAACGGCACGAGTCTACTCTCGGCGCACCAGATTCAATCATCGTCCCGTTTCGACAACGTCGGCCGATCATCACCTGGTTGCTGGGTGGTTGCATTGGGATTGTTGTCCGCCGTGGTACGCCGCAGTGTTGGTTTGTTGGAATCGGCTGTCAGCGTCACTTTCTTGCGGTTCTGCAGAGACGCCAATCGCGCCTTCACCGAGTCGAACTCCGAAGTGCTGACAATATAT
>DASRAA010000135.1:0-9431 GCA_035638375.1 Binatia bacterium
CCCTTACCCCTGTAGCATTTACAGGGCATTGGGTCCCTGACAGACGACACAAGTGATCGGATCAGGACTGACCAGCCCGATGATTTCCGCCGCTAGGCTTCGCGCGGCATAGCACCGGCGAGCAGAAGCACAGCGCCGCAATACATCAGTGTATCCGCCAAGTAATTGAAGCCCTCGATGCTGGCGCGTTCTACTACTCCGATTGGCACGTAGACGACCAACACAATGAAGAGCACGGTAAAGCCCAGCCACGTCGCCGCTGCGCGGGTTCTCTTGCCAACAAGCAACAGGGAACCCGCGACTGCGTAAACGACTGCCGCCAGGTACGTCCAAATGGCGTGTCCATAGACCCACGGGGGAGTCACCATTACCAGCGGAATGCCGGGAACGTGATCGGCGTGCATGAATTGTTCGAAGCTGTAATACAGCACAGGAATGGCGACGAAGTAACGCGCAATCGTCGCCAGGAGGTGCGTGCCGCGCTCGCGCCATTGCTCGGTGAGGCTGGCGGCCAGCGCCAGGGCGCCGCCGCTGAAGGATAATTCCCGCAGCACGAGCGCTAGCGCAAACCGATTTCGCGGGTCGCGCGCCCAAGCCGGGATGTCCATCAGCACCACGAAAAGGAAAAACGTCAAACCCAGCAAACTCGCCGCGAGACGGGCCTTAATCCTCGTTACCAGGCTCAGCGCTGCGGCGATAAAGCAAATGCCTACGAAGTACGCCCAAAACAAGTGCCAAGGAATCCACTTCGGTACAAACGACGCGATGACCTTCGTCAGCGTTAAATGTTCGGTTCCGAAGGCCGCAAGTGGTGCTGCGTAGAAAAGCGGCCCGAACAGAATCAGCTTGTCGAATCCTCGTGCCTTTTGCCAATCGCCACGAGCAAAAATCGTGACCAGCCCGATTACAATGACCAGTCCAAAAGCAAAATATGACCATGTCACCTCGCTGGGAATTGCGACGAAAGCCATGACTGCCGGTGAATTCAACAAGCTGTAGCTCACAACTATTCCTTTCTCCCCGTTGCGCCCAAGCTTAATTTCATGCCTCTACCACCCGCTGTGGAACGCTTAGTGTGGCCAATTTCATTCTTCACCAGCGAGGCTGCGGACAGTTGACGGTATCACCTTTCCACTAGACAACTCGCTGTTTCCGCCTGACTTTTTTCTGCCTCGGCGTTACTCTTGCTGTTCAATTTCCACCCCGAGTCACGCGTGAGTATTCTTTCCGTCACTTCCAAGAAACGTTCGGTTCTTTGGCGGCGCGTATTCCAGATCGAGCTGACGGTCGTGTTCACCGGGTTGGTGGTTTATGCCCTCTTGGCCTCGATCAACCAGAGGGCTTCACTGTTCGTCATTATGATTGCCAGCCTCACAGTGGGCAACCTTATCGTTCCTCTCCAATTCGCCTGCCGCCGCCTGTACGTGGCGTGCCCGTTCCCGTGGAACTGGGTCGCGTTTTTGCCGGTCCAAATCATGTTCGGTGTGATTTGCGCCGTGAGCGCGATTCTCTTCCTGCAGTTGACCAAAATTGATCGCGAGCCGTTCTCGTTTCTCTTCGCCAGGATCGGCTATTTCGTCATCGTGGTCGCGGTGGTCACCAACGTTGTCCTGTTTGGGGTAGAAGAATTCCAGCGAAAGCTGAGAAAACGCAATCAACAGCTAGAGCAGACTGTCGAGAAAGGGACTATCGCGCTGCAGGAGCAGGAGGAAGAACTCAAGCGAGCGCGCGAGATTCAGCAAATGCTGCTGCCCAGCTCGTTGCCGCAGCTTGCCGGAGTTCAGATCGCCGGAGCCTGGCAGCCTGCGCGTGAAGTTGGTGGCGACTACTTCGATGTGATTCAGCTGGACAAAGATCGCCTCGGCATTTGCATGGGCGACGTCGCCGGAAAAGGAATCACCGCTGCGTTGCTCATGGCAAATCTTCAGGCATCTTTTCGCGCCTTCGCCACCACCGAGGCATCGCCTCAGGTGGTCTGTACCAAACTGAACAAGTTCCTTTGTGCAAACGTCGCTTCGGGAAAGTTTGTAACTTTCTTCTACGCGGTGCTCGACGCCGACGCACGCACGCTTACCTATGAGAATGCCGGACACTCACCCGGACTTCTGTTGCGCAGCAACGGGACTGCAGAAACTTTGCGAGGAGGAGGAGCGGTGCTTGGCGCGCTGCCTCATTGGACCTACCAGGACTACACTGCACAACTTCAACCGGGCGACCAGCTGCTGCTCTCGACTGACGGCATCACGGAAGCGGAGAACGCCAAACTCGAAGAGTTCGGCGAGGAGCGCCTGCTGGCAGCTGCGCGCGCACGCGACGGAAGTGCGCTCGAAACTCAACGCGCCATTATGCAGCAGGTCACGGCCTTCTGCGGCGGGAACTTCCGCGACGACGCTACCTTACTTGTTCTACGAATCTCTTGAGCGACGCTGCGAACCTATTGTCGTATTCCAATTGGAAGTTCATGTTGATGGTGGTTTGCAGTTCGGCTGGAACTCCTTTACCAAGTATGGCTTATAGCGCCATTGCTTGACTGCATCCATTGCCGCACTAACGAGCATCGGATGTCCGCTCACCAACTCCAGACTGTTGACAGTTTCGTCCGTTGATATGTCTGCCTTTTAGTACAACAGAACCCTGGATACGCGCTTGCTGCGCCAGTGGTGGATAAACCGGTGTCTAGAATATATTCGTAGTTTCGAATATACTAATAAGAACGATGGGCGACGCTTTACGGCAGTTCAAGAGCGAGATCTTTCAGGGCCTCGCCAATCCGACCCGGATCGCTTTGGTAGAGCTGTTGCGCGAGGGTGAGCTTTCGGCCGGACAGCTGATTGAAAGGCTGGGGATTGAGCAGGCCAACGCATCGCAACATCTGGCTGTCCTCCGGGCCAAACAAATCGTGGTGAGCCGGAAGGTGGGCAATCAAGTCTACTATTCGATCCGCGACCATGCGCTCATCGAGGTCCTCGATATCCTGCGCCGCTATTTTTACGCTCAGCTCAACACCACTGTGAACATGCTGAAGGAAGTCGCGAGGGAGGCGCCGAAATCCCGTCTCGTCACACGTCGATGACCGAACCGAGATCTTCCAAGTCAACTCGTGTGGATCGATTGCGCTGCGCGGTCGAACACGGCGCACACCTGCTTCCCAGGCAGGGCCCCATTGGAGTCTTTGTTCACCACAACACCCTGCATGCCTTCGAACATCTTCCATTCGAAGAAGCGGTAAAACAGGCGGCGCAGCTATTTGGGGCCGAGCCGTATATGAGCGAAGCGAGTTATCGGGCCGACTTGGCCCGCGGGCGGATTCAACTCGTGGATGTTGACGCCGTGCTTGACCGGGAACCCGATTTCCTGATCTTTGCGGGACTAAGCCGAAGTTCGCTGCGTCGGGCGATGATTACGCCGGGGGTCCGGGAGTTCGATGGGGCGACCATCGTTTGGCGCACCGAGCAGGGCGATCTGGCTAAGGAGTTTCGGCGTCCTGCGCTACGCGTACTGTTCGAAGCTTGTTCTGCACGCGCCGTAGCTCACGAGGAAGAACCTGCCGTGCCTCGTCCCGTGGACGAGGTGATCCATCCTTGGTTGATTCGGCTTTGCTCGGTGTTTTTGGATCAAGGCACAGCCTATTGGCCGATGCCCAATCGCGAGAACGGGTTTTATCAGAGTGTGAGGATGCTGCTCTCCGGACGCGGCGGAATTTTTCCTAAGTATCTGGTCGGGCTGGACGAGGAGTTTCGAAGGCAGCAGCACCACTCCTTTTCGGCGGCAGATGCGGTCCTGGACTACCTGGATAGCAGTTCTTTTGACGAGAGTGAATGGCCCGGAATTCTGCGGGCCGAACTCTTGGTACTCCCTGGCTGGGCCGGGTTGATACGCAAGCTTGAGGAAGAGCCCACTTTGGCGCCGCACACGACCCTCCCCTGCTCCCTCATGGACTTTCTCGCAGTACGACTGACGCTGTCGCGGGTGGCAGCGCGCCGAGGAGCGGCGCAAGCGATTCTGGAGGAGAGCCCGTTAAAGACCCAGGAGACGAGGCGTCTGAGCCGCGCCGCGCGCATCTATGACGCCGCCCGCGTGTTGCGACTTTCCGGCGAGGACGTCGCGAGCCTTTCCGAGTCCGAGTGGATTGCGTTTTCGAGCGAAGTCAAAACCTTCAATGGGCTGGAGCGTCGGCGAATCCTCCATCTTGCTTATGAACGGGCTCACGAGCGCGAGATCCTGCGAGGGCTGGCTAGTCACAGAAAATATCGCGGCTTGTTTAATCAGGCGCAAAGACCTCCCGCGCAGGTATTTTTCTGCCTCGACGAGCGCGAGGAGTCCATGCGACGCGCTCTGGAAGAAGCCAACCCGTCGGTGGAGACCTATAGTGCCGCCGGATACTTCGCGGTAGCCGTGGATTACAGGGGGATCGATGATCCCCATGGGGCGGCGTTTTGCCCGGTGGTGGTCAAACCGAAGCACGCCATCGTAGAACAGCCACAAGCCGGAGACAGCTCGCTACTCGAAAGCCGCCGCTGGCGGCGTCGGATTCTTGGGTTGCTGATGCGTAATTGGTTTGTCTCTTCCAAGACATTGCTCCGCGGCTGGCTTTCGACCTCAGCCCTCGGTTTGCTCTCCGCAGTGCCCCTGATCGGTCATCTCCTGGCGCCGCGACGTTATGCGCTCCTGCGCAATTGGCTGAACAAGGCATTTCTACCCGAGCCGCGAACTGAGCTCACATTGATGCGGAACACAAAACAATCCCAGGGCGCAGTCTCCGGCCTGTTGATGGGATTCACTGCAGAAGAAAAAGCAGAACGAGTTGCCAGCGTCTTGGGTCCGGCTGGTCTGGTGCGCGATTTCTCCCGTCTGGTGGTAATCCTTGGCCACGGCTCGAGCAGCCTCAACAATCCACATGAGTCGGCTCACGATTGCGGAGCCTGTGGCGGGCGCCGCGGCGGGCCGAACGCCCGGCTTTTTGCTTCAATGGCAAACCGGCAGGAAGTACGCGACCGATTGCGGGAAAAAGGGATTGATATCCGCCCGGATACCTGGTTCATCGGCGGTTATCACGATACCTGCAATGACGACGTAGAACTCTTCGATCTCGATGCGGTCCCCTCAACACATCTGGCGGATTTGGAGTCCATTCGCAGTTCACTTGATCGCGCGAGAACGCAGAACGCACTCGAGCGCGCCCGGCGATTTGAATCATTGCCGGCAGATGCGGATGCGGAACGCGCGCTTCGTCACGTGGAAGAACGCAGCGAGCACCTCGCGCAGCCGCGGCCAGAATATGGGCATTGCACGAATTCCGTGTGTATCATCGCGCGTCGCAGCCTGACCCGGGGCTTATTCTTCGATCGGCGCGCGTTTCTCGTTTCCTATGACGCCAATGTAGATCCCGACAATGAAGCCCTGGCGGCATTGCTGGCCGCCGCGGTAACCGTCTGCGCCGGAATCAGTCTTGAATACTACTTTTCGTTCGTCGACAACGACCGATACGGATGCGGCACGAAACTGCCGCACAACGTGACCAGCTTGATGGGAGTCATGGACGGTCATGCCAGCGACCTACGCACGGGATTGCCCTGGCAAATGGTTGAAATTCACGAGCCCGTCCGAATTCTCTTCGTGGTCGAGACCACTCCTGACAAGCTGGAGAAAGTTATCGATGGCGACTCCACATTAAAGCGGCTGCTGGAAAATCGCTGGATTCGACTGGCTACGATTGACCCTGCTTCCGCACGTGTTCATGTTCACCGGGATAGCGGATTTGAAGAGTTCCATGAGGACCTGGAACGCCTGCCGGTGGCGCTCTCATCGCACGAGTGGTACGCCGGGAAGCTCCAGCATCTTCCCATGGCTTGGATTCAAGCGCCTCGAACAACAACAGGAGACCGCCTGCGGTGAATGTTTTTCAAGGCACCTTGGTTTTTGTCGTGGTGGCCCCGGGCTTCGTTTTTGCTGTTTTTGCCCTCCTATGGTTGTTGGACTGGGTTCCAAGCGAACGCCTGCTGTCCTGGATCACCGGCCTGACCTTCGCCGCCTGTACGTCTGGAGTTGCGGCACTTATTTGGAGGATTACGTCTGCGGCGGATATTACCGTCACTTTCGGCAACTGGTTTGCGGTGGGGAACTACCATTTTCCATTGGTACTGTCGGTGGACCGACTTTCGGTTCCTTTCGTGGCATCGGCGGCAGTGTTATCAGGACTGATCGGGCAGTTTTCGGCGACCTACCTTCATCGTGAATCTGGGTTCCTGCGATTTTTTCTTTTGTTGCACCTGTTCGCGTTCGGATCCTTGCTCGCGTTCGCCGCGGGTTCCTTCGACCTGTTGGCCGCGGGATGGGAGATCGTCGGCATCACGTCGGTCTTGTTGATTGGATTCTTCGAGCGCAGGCCCGCTCCCGTCGAAAACGGACTTTACGTGTTCGGCATATATCGCGCATGTGACATTGGATTGCTTGTCGGTATCTTCGCGATGCACCATTGGGCTGGAACAGCATCTTTCGGTAACGGCTTTCCAACCCTAACCGGCGTGCGGGCAGTAGTCGTCTGTCTTCTCTTCCTTCTTGCGGCATCTGGAAAAGCTGCTCAGGTTCCTTTTTCGGGATGGCTCCCACGCGCGATGGAGGGACCCACTCCGTCAAGTGCCATCTTTTACGGAGCGATCTCGATCCACGCTGGGGCATACCTGTTGCTTCGTGCGCAGCCGCTACTGGCTCAATCCGTGCTTGCTTCCTCTTTGGTCGTTCTGATCGGTGCCGCTACCGCGATTCACGGAACTATTGTTGGTCGTGCCTGCGCTGACGCCAAGACGTCGCTCGCTTATGCCACGTTGACGCAAGTGGGCATTGTATTCATAGAGATCGGGCTCGGATGGAGATGGCTCGCGGTGGCCCACATCTTGGGGAATGCCACGGTTCGCACCATGCAATACTTGCGCGCGCCATCCATGCTTCACGACTATCACCACATGCACTCCGCCATTGGAGGCCAGCTCTCGCCGACTGGCAAGCAAATCGAGGAAATGCTGCCGGAGAGGATCCAGTTATGGCTCTATCGTTGGGCGCTCGACCGCGGCAATCTGGATACGATTATCGAGCGCTGGGTGATTGCTCCGCTGTCGCAGCTCTCCAACTATCTTTCTCGGAAGGATCGCACCCGTGCGCCCTCCCCTACTACAATCCGCCCCGGCCGCGCCGTGCAGGTCCCGAGCCCGGAGCCAGCTCAGAGGAGTAATTGATGTCCGTGCCGGGATGGGTTCTCCCTACTCCTGTCTTGACCAGCGCTTCGATTACCGCTCCCTGGCTTGCTGCGGTTGTCGTGACAAGTGTTCGCCGACAAGTCCGGGTCTTCGGCTGCATCGCCGCGCTCCTATCCATCATCGCAAGCGCAGCTCTTGTTTGGCGGGCACCCAAGAGTGAATCTCTGTACGAAACGTTGATGCTGCTCTTTTCCTGCCTCACTCTTGGCGCAATTTTGTTGCTTCCGCGCCGTGATTCGGAGGCAGTGACGATCGCCGGAATTCTCATCCTATTGGGTTCGACGCTCCTGGCGTACTCGACTGGAAACCTGCTCGTTTTGCTGGGCGCGTGGATTCTGTCCATCGTCCCATTCTTGTGGGCCGGGTGGTTCCGGCCTCGCAAGCGGCGTCCCCTAGTCGGTCTCCTGTCCTCAAGTGTCGCCTTTGCGCTGGCGATCGGGTTCATCGTAGCCAACGCCAGGGTTGTTTCGATTGCGAATTTGAAGGGACAGAGCCCGGGCGGGATTGTGGCCTTTGCGCTTCTGGTCATCGCGGTAGTCTTTCGCAAAGGGATCTTCCCCATGCACGCTTGGGTAGCAGACGCGGCTGAGAGTGGTTCCTCAGTCCCAACTGCTCTTCTCCTGAATGGTCATTTTGGAGCTTTGCTGGTCGCCAAGCTGATCGTGCCGTTGTTTCCACAGACAGACCATCTCTTTCCGGTTCTTTCCTATCTCGCCATAGCCACCGCGCTTTTCATCGCGATTCGAGCTCTTGCCGAGAACTCGCCACGGCGGCTGCTCGCCTTTCTTGCTCTTAGTCAGTCCGCCTGCATCTTGAGTGGCCTCGAGAGCCGCACGGCCGAAGGAATTGCCGGTGCGCTAGTGCATTGGTTTGTGGTCACGGTTTCCACCGTGGGTCTGTTTGGAATTCTGCGACTGCTGGAGGTTCGTTTTGGCGAAAATCTAAGCGCGAGCAGGCATTTGGGCTTGGCCGAACACGCGCCTCGCTTTGCCGTGTCCTTTGCCATCCTCGGACTGGCGCTTGTCGGTCTGCCGGGCACGCTTGGCTTCTGTTCTCAAGACTTGTTGGTCCAGGGAACCCTCACTTCGCATCCCCTAACGGGATTGTTGTTGCCCATTGCGACGGCCCTGAATGCCGTAAGCTTCTTTCGCTTGTTCACGCGGCTTTTCCTAGGTAAGCGTCGAACGGGGTTTACGGTGGAGGCGGACGCGCTGCCGCGCGAGCGTTGGGTCCTGGCTGCCACTGTGTTGTTCGTCGTCTTCGGAGGTTTGTTCCCAAACGCGATCGTGATTCAGCATTCAGCCGAGGCCGTGGCGGTCGACGAGGCCGTCCGCACCTCCGAGATCCTTAACCAAGTTACCAACGCACCAGGTAACGATTCATGCCTGCAATGCCCCGCAACGGAACCCAAGCGCGAAGTCGCTCCTCGCGCGCGAAGTTGAGTAAGGGGAGCAACGGCCCATCGATGACGAATAACAACTTCCGAGCACGTTCTAGTTCCGGGAACGGTACGAGTGGCAACCACGAGGAGGGTGAAGCGCCAAACCCGGAGGAGCGGAGACAGAATCTACAGTACGCAGTTTTTACTTGGTCGTTGCAATCATCCTCTTCCTCAACAATCGAGTTTCCAAGCACCCGACGGATAATGGAAATCTGTCCCAATCGGCTTCGAATCTCGGTATTGATCTATCAGCAGATCGTAAGTTCGAGGGGAACGGCACGGAGCAACGGAGCCAGCGGAGCAACGTACGTTGTTCGTTTTCGGCTCACGAACCAGGGGAACCAACCGATTTTCTATCCTGTATTCCCGGACACGAATCGCCCCATCGACCAGATCGTCTACCGAGTTGCTCCCCGATCTGACTGGAAACCGCTTTCCGAGCCTGAGCCATCCCCATCTACTCGAGCTCAATTAAACGGCAGAAGCCACGTCGCTTGGATAGAAATGCCGCCTGGGGGGTGGGCCGACGGAGAGTATGAGGACCCCGGTTCTCCCGCGGGAGACCATGCCTTTGAGCTGGAGGTGAAAGTTGCAACCGATGGCAAAGTAAGGCCTCTTCTTTCACGTGCGTACCCTGTCAACACCAACTGAGGTGCTCTCGCGTGGGAGCATCCAAATCCCATACACGTAAGGCATTTCGTGGTATCTGAGTGAAGTGATGGGCAGTCTTGCAGCAA
>DASRAA010000136.1:0-14026 GCA_035638375.1 Binatia bacterium
CGGTTCTCCTGGAAGCACTTTTCGTCTTGCCGCTCGCAGGTCTGATAGAGCTTGCCCCAGCCGGTGGCGTATTCAACGCGCGATGCATCGACCCCACGCTTGACAAGCTGCGCCTTGGTCCACTGCGCACGATGGTAGGACAGCACCAGGTTGTAAACAATATCGCCGCGCGGGTCGGCGTAGCCTTGAATCCACATCTTGCTGTCGGGATTCTGCTTCAGGTAGGCCGCATTGGGGTCAAGGATCTCGGGATTAACAGCCCTATTGTAGATGTCGAACGGGAAAAAGACTTCTTTGACATTTCCCCCGAAAGACTGCGGCTGGTCATTCGACTGCGCGGCAGCCATCGGAACCATCACGCCCAGCGCAATCGTCAGGCAGAGTACGAAATGGACGGCAACAGAAATATTCCTGCAAGGCAAAATCTTTCCCATGGTGCTTGTCCTCGTTTTAGGATTGGAAGCGGGATCCGCGCACAACTCGCCTAAGAATAGAACCCCAAAGCTTTTCTCGCCAGTTAAAAACCGATGAACAGCCGTGCCGAAGTGACCTCTGGGCATAGTGCTCTGTTCGCGGAACTTTCATCATGTATTAACAACTCCGTAATATTGAGACCCTACGATCTCCCCTGAACGTGTAAATCAGGTGTGGTGTTTTTCGGGGTTCCACCCACGTTCTCGCATTTGTTTGCGGTTCATCGTGCCACCGATTTCAGGAGAGAAGATGAAGCTGATCAGAGTTCTATCCCTGTCTTTAATCGTCGGGATGACGGCCAGCGCGTCCGCGCAGAGTACCTCGTCCGAACTGAGAGAATTAAAAGACGCCATTGCGGCGCAACAGCAGCAGATTCAGCAACTTCAACAGCAGGTTCAGTCGCGTGACGCGGCCATCCAGCAGTTGCAACAGCAGGTTGGCCAGGCACAGTCGGCTGCTCAGGCAGCACAATCAACCGCCAATGCTGCGGTTCCCAAGGCCGAAGAGTTAGACAAACAGTACATCGATCCACTCCAGCATGAGGTGACGGACCTCAAGGCAACTACGGCTAATACCGTCGAAGGTTTGCAGGAGACCCAGAAGCGCGTAAGCGATCTCGAGAGCCCACTCGCGATCCATTACAAGGGAATCACGCTTACTCCGGGTGGCTTCTTCGCGGCTGAAACCGTGTGGCGTCCGAAAGCCACCTTCGGCGATATCAACACCCAGCTCAATGGCATTCCGTTCTCCGGAGCGGCGCAAGCGCGCTTCTCGGAGTTCTACGGGTCCGGCCGGCAGTCGCGTATTTCGCTGCTGGCGCAAGGCAAGCTGAGCAACATGATCCTGACCGGCTACTACGAGACAGACTTTCTGGGAGCCGGCGTGACTTCCAACAACAATCAGAGTAATAGCTATGTGCTGCGTCAACGCCAGTTCTGGGGCCAGACTGCCTTGAATAACGGCTGGACCTTTACCGGCGGCCAGATGTGGAGCTTGGTGACGGAAACCAAGAAAGGTTTGGATAATCGCACCGAAGCCTTGCCAATGACGATTGATCCGCAGTACACGGTGGGCTTCAGTTGGGCGCGGCAGTACGCTTTCCGCGCGGTCAAGAACTTCAATAATAAATGGTGGTTGGGTATGTCGGTGGAAAACTCTCAGGAGCTGCTGACGGCTTCCGGCGTGCAGACTTTTACGCCGGTTTGTCCCAACGGATCAACCTTGGTGTCGTCTTCCACTAGCAAGACAGGATTCACCACAACCTGTGCCGGTTTCAACAACTTCGTGATCGGCGGCCCGGGCAACCTGGGCGGCCTGTACAACAACCAGGCCAACTACTCCTCCAACGTCGGACCGGACATCATCGCTAAGGTTGCGTTCGAGCCGGGATTCGGACACTACGAGGTCTTCGGCATCGCCAGCGCATTCCGTGGCCGCATCTATCCCAATGCCTCGGCAGTGGATCCGATTACAGGGCTGCCGACGCCGTCAGCGGCGGGAGCGTACAACAACACCGTCTGGGGCGGCGGATGGGGCGCCAACGCGCGCTGGCTGTTCTACCAGAAGCGCATCGAAGTGGGTTTGCACGGGCTGGGTGGCAAGGGGGTAGGCCGCTATAGTACCTCCACACTGCCTGACCTTACTGTTAACCCCGCCGGTCAGTTGAAAACGCTCCAAAATTACACGGTGTTCGCGACCCTCGAATGGCACTCGCCCAAGTGGGATATTTACGGCTACGGCGGCGGCGAATATGCGGGCAAAACCTGGTACGGCACCAAGCCGGGGGGCTTCGGTCCGGTCGGCTACGGCTCGCCCCTCTTCAACAACAACGGTTGCGGCACGGAAACCCTGCCGAACAATGCCAATGGCTTCGGCCCCGGCGCCCTTGGCAGTTGCGCCGGACAGACTAAGGACATAGCCGAAGGATCCCTTGGCTTCTGGTACAAACCCTACAACGGTCCCAAAGGGCGGTTGCAGATCGGAGCACAGTATTCTTATCTGGCGCGCAGCGCCTGGGTCGGCTATGGCGGGATCTTCCCCAAGCCCCCGGCGGTCATTCCCAGCAAGAGCACGCTCGCTCCGACAGCCATCGAGAACATGTGGTTCACTTCGTTCCGGTATTACCTGCCGTAACCGGGAAAGTCCGAAGTTCAGCGATTGGGTGGCCAAGAAATCGGCCACCCGTTTTCTTTTGCGACGTGGCTCTTGCTTTCTCTGCGGCAAACAAGTGGTTGGAGTTGATCTTGCCCGATCAAGCACGCCGGGTGGAGAACGCCTTCAGGCATGCGCTTAGGAACCCTAACTAAACAGCAGCGGCTTGAGCCGCTGCGGTAAGCTTCTCAATGAGCGAAATCATTCGGTCAGACTGTCCCCATGATCATGCGATTCCTGGTTTCCCTCTCAAAAGGCATCATGCTCGCCATCGGCATCACCCTGCCCCAGCCGGAGCACGAAAAGGCGGTCGCGCTGATCTGGGTCGCGGCCTTCTTCGCCATGCTCGCCATCATTTTGGGCGTAGGCTGGGCCGTCCTTATGAGCATCTCGCACACTATGAACTGACCATCCAGAGGTGGACGAAATTACCGCGGCAGTACAGTTCCAGTTGCATGGGCGACGGTGACGCTTTTTTGCAGCCAGCGGTGCCAACCCCTGGTTGCGGTCGGAAATTGACCTCAGGCCGCGTGACAAGCCAAAGCTCAACCCCGGAGCCCGGAAAGCACGAGTTTCGCTGCCGCCAGGTCCTCCACCGCTTGTCCCAAGGATTTGAAGACCACTCTGTCCCCGGAGGGCTTTGGCTTCGTGCCGGCGACAATCTCGCCGAGCTCGGCATAAACGGTCGCTCCTGAGCTCAGTATCTCGCCCGACTCCACCTTGGCTGCCTCCCGAGAGTCCACGATGACTGCACCTTGCATGGTTTCCTCATCGACCTCGCGATTCGTCGCGCCCGCCGCTCCCACAGCGTTTACCAGCACGCCCGGTTTCAGCCATGCGCCCTTCAGGATGGGCTCCGACGCGTTCGTCACCGTCACCACCACGCCCGCACCGCGAACCGCTTCTTCAGCCGGCATCGAGGCTGCTCCGATTTCCTCCGCAAATGCCCGCGAACGGTCCGCATCGCGGCTCCATACCCGGACCTCGTCGAACTTCTTCACTACGCTTAGGGCCGCGAAATGCGCTCGCGCCTGCACGCCGCTCCCGAGGATCGCCAGCACTCGCGAATTCGGAGGCGCCAGGTGCTTCACCGCGACCGCAGTCACCGCCGCCGTGCGCATTTCGGTGATCAGCCGACCATCCAACACCGCCAGCGGCTCGCCTGTGGTTGCCTTCAGCACAGCGATGATCCCTTGGTGCGTTGGTAGCTCCGTGCCGGCATTTCGCGGATACAACGTGACCAGCTTCGCGCCCATGATGTCGCCGTACACGGCAGGCATCACGCCAAAGAATCCGTGATGCTCGGCAGCGTAAAGAATGCTTCGTACCGGCTGCACGACCTTGCCGGCCGACAAGTCAGCCAGCGCGCGCTCCATGGCCGGAATCAAGGTCTCGTATCGCAACACGCGGCCAACATCCGCTTCGTGAATGTAGGGAATTGTCGAACTGCTATGAGTGTGGTGGGTCATCTGGCAGAATGAACAAACATGCTCAAAGTGAAAAAGCTTTCGCCTTATGCAGTGTTGCCCACAGTAGCACATCCCGGAGAGGACATTGGCTACGATCTCTACTCGGCCGAAGACATCACGCTTCCTGCGAGGGGCGCAGCAGGTGTGCACACAGGAATTGCCATCGAGTTTTCACCGCCCGCTGGGGGCATCGTCAAGACCCGCTCAGGCATGGCGAAGAAGCGCCTCATGTGTAATGCAGGCGTCATCGATGCCGGCTATCGCGGCGAAGTCATTGTCCTAATGGAGAACCTCGCCGACGAGCCTTACCAGATCTGTAAAGGCGACAAAATTGCCCAGCTACTCGAGCATCCATTTCTAGCCGTCGATGTGGTGGAGGACGATCTCACCGAAGCCGCTCGCGGCGCGAAGGGGTTCGGCTCCAGCGGCAGTTAGGCCCCACCAGGGTTGGTTATACTTCCCAACAGCTAAGCACACGTGAGCAACTTGGAGCAGCCCACAAGCATGGTCGAGACCATCGGCGAAGAACCCGCGCCAGCAACTGCGGCGGTGAACACACCCGCGCAGGTGCTGTTTGCCAGCCTGGTGGGCACCACCATCGAGTTCTTCGACTTCTACATCTATGCGACCGCCGCCGTGCTGGTGTTTCCGCGCCTGTTCTTTCCCTCATCGGACCCGACCTCCGCGACCCTCGCTTCGCTCGCGACATTTGCTATCGCCTTCCTGGCACGCCCACTGGGCTCGGCATTCTTCGGACACTTCGGTGACCGCGTCGGACGTAAAACCACGCTTGTAGCGGCCTTGCTGACTATGGGTGTTTCGACTGTGGCCATCGGCGGGTTGCCTACGTACGCAAGCATCGGCATTGCCGCGCCGCTTCTACTCGCGCTCTGTCGATTCGGTCAGGGACTTGGCTTGGGTGGTGAGTGGGGAGGCGCTGTGCTGCTCGCCATCGAGAATGCACCGCCCGGCAAGCGCGCCTGGTACGGCATGTTTCCCCAACTTGGCGCACCTGTGGGATTCCTGCTGTCCGGCGGCGTCTTCCTGACGCTCTCGGAAACGCTTACCGACCAGCAATTCTTCTCCTTCGGCTGGCGCATTCCGTTTCTTGCGAGCGCAGTGCTTGTGCTGGTCGGCCTCTATGTTCGCCTGACCATCACCGAGACTCCAGTTTTTCGTGAGGCAGTCGATCGCAGCGAGCGCGTGCGAGTCCCCTTGCTCACCGTATTCCGCGAGCATCCGGCAACGCTCCTGGTCGGAACCATGGCGTCACTCGCGACTTTCGTCCTCTTTTACCTGATGACCGTTTTCGCTCTGTCGTGGGGCACGACAACGCTGGGCTATAACCGAGAGCAGTTTCTGCTGATGCAACTGTTCGGCATCGTTTTCTTCGCGTTAGCCATTCCCATCGGAGGCCTGCTCGCTGAACGCGGCCGCCGCTCCACCTTGATCTGGGTGACCTTCGCAATTGGCGCGTTCGGCTTGATCATGGCGCCCCTGTTCGTGGCCGGCAAAGCCGGAGCTCTGCTGATGATGGCCGTAGGCCTCTCGCTGATGGGCTTGACCTACGGGCCTCTGGGCACGGTACTCTCCGAGCTGTTTCCCACATCTGTGCGCTACACGGGAAGCTCACTCGCTTTTAACTTTGCCGGAATTTTTGGCGCCTCCCTCGCCCCCTACTTGGCTACCACCCTCGCCAAGAGCAGAGGTCTGCAGTACGTCGGCTATTACCTCTCCGCCGTGGCCGGATTAACGCTCATCGGACTATTCGTCGCCCGCGAGACTCGCGATAGCGAGCTGTAAGAAGCAAAGCCCGGCGCGCAACCATGCGCCAGGCGAAATTCTGCGGAGCTAAGCTCTGACTGACCTTTGCTGCGCGCTACGGGCCCCACGATCCCGCCAACCCAAACCGGCAGTGTTCCGGGTAGGGCGTGATTCTCAGCAGTTCTTGTTGATCTCAGTCCACTGGGTAAAAGGCGTGCTCCGGGTCTGCAGCAACATCCACCCCGCTCATCGTAATTGATCGCCGAATTCTGCAGTTGATTGAAGCGCAGCTTGCTCGACATTACCTAGCTGGGGTTAATCGTGGCAAGTCTCGTTCGCCGGCCGGGTTGGTCAAGGCAATTTGTGCACAACTTATGTGCCATTACGAAAGAGATTGCTCTTCTCGCGCGCCTTTTTGATTCGGTGGTGTAGGCTATATCGTTAAAGAGGAATGAACAATCGGTCCGGGATGGGAGTGGGTGGGATCAGAAGTGTGTCGTTTTACACTCTGTTCACATGCCTCGAATACTAGCGCCTGGCCCGCGAAGTGAAGTATTACGAGTCGCTGTATGATTTCTTTCGCGCCTAGCTCGAGGCTACGCACATCGACGCAACAAACAGGGTGTGCTCGTGCATATCGTGGATCGAGCTCTGCTGCCTGAAAGGAAATCAGGTCCTAAACGCATGCTGATTGTTGCAGTTGTTGCTGTCTTGGCGTTCCTCCCGCTCAGCCTCTGTGTGCTGGTGCGCGAGGCGAGTCGGCGACGCCGGCCCGACCGCTTCGAGGCGGCCCGCCGCAATCAGCGCAACCAATATCTCTGGAGTCCTCTGCGTTAGTTATGAACGACACCATTCTCGTTACCGGGGCTGCGGGATTTATCGGTTCCAACTTTGTATTGCAATGGCTGGCTGCCGAATCCGCTCTGCTGGTCAACCTCGACGCTCTCACCTACGCCGGCAACGCTGGCAGTCTCATCGACGTGTGCGAACATCCCCGCTACCACTTCGTGCACGGCGACATCAACGACCGCCGGCTCGTCTCATCGCTTCTCGAAGAGCACCAGCCCTCGGCCATCATTCACTTTGCCGCTGAGAGCCACGTCGACCGCTCTATCCGCGGCCCGGAAGAATTCATCCGCACGAACATTCAGGGTACGTTCGCCCTGCTCGAAGAAGCCAAAGCCTACTGGAAGTCTCTCGCCGAGGAAGACCAGAAGGCCCGCTTCCGTTTTCTCCACGTTTCCACCGACGAAGTTTACGGCTCGCTTGCCGAGCACGAGCCTGCCTTCTGTGAGACCACTCCCTACGCGCCTAACAGTCCCTACGCTGCGTCGAAGGCAGCCTCCGATCACCTGGTGCGTGCCTACCACCACACCTACGGACTTCCGACGCTTACGACGAACTGCTCCAACAATTACGGCCCGTTTCAGTTTCCCGAGAAGCTCATTCCGCTGATGATCCACAACGCGTTGCGCGGCGAGCCGCTTCCTGTTTACGGCGACGGCCAGAACGTCCGTGACTGGCTCTACGTGGGGGACCACTGTTCAGCAATCCGTTGCGTGCTCCATCGCGGCCGTTGCGGCGAAACCTACAACATCGGAGGCCGCAGCGAGCGCCGCAATCTCGATGTCGTCCGCACGATTTGCGCCGTGCTCGACGAACTTCGCCCTGACTCGCTGCATAAGCCGCACGCCGAGCTCATCACGTTCGTCACCGACCGCCCCGGCCACGATCGCCGCTACGCCATCGATTTCTCCAAGATCGAGCGCGAGCTCGGCTGGCAGCCGCTGGTCAGCTTCGAAAACGGTATCCGCCGCACCGTCGCCTGGTATCTCGATCACTCCGACTGGGTCGCCGCCGTCACCAACGGCAGCTATCGCGACTGGATCGCCACTCACTACGCCAAAGCTGGAGGCGCTCGCTAGCCATGCCGACTGCGCTCAAGGGCATCATTCTCGCCGGCGGCACTGGCACGCGCCTCTATCCGGCCACGCATTGCATCTCCAAGCAGCTTCTGCCCATCTACGACAAGCCGATGATCTACTACCCGCTCAGCGTGCTGATGCTGGCGGGTATTCGTGATGTCCTCATCATCTCCACCCCGCAGGACACGTCGCGCTTCGAGCAGCTTCTCGGCGACGGCTCCCGCTGGGGCATGCATTTCTGCTACACCGTGCAGCCCCGTCCCGAGGGCATCGCGCAGGCCTTTCTGGTTGGCGAGCCATTCATCGGCGGCAGTCCCTGCGCGCTCGTCCTCGGAGACAACATCTTCCACGGACACAACCTCTCCCACATGATGCAGGCCGCGGCCCAGCGTGAGGACGGTGCCACCGTCTTCGCCTATCCCGTCCATGACCCCGAACGCTACGGTGTCATCGAGGTTGACGCCCAGGGGCGCGCCATCAGCCTCGAAGAGAAGCCGAAGCAACCTAAGTCGCGCTTCGCCGTCACCGGCCTCTACTTCTACGACCAGCAGGTCGTCGAGCTGACTCACACGCTGAAGCCCTCGGCCCGCAACGAACTCGAAATCACCGACCTAAACCGCCTCTACCTTGAGCGCGGCCAGCTCCATGCCGAGCTCATGGGACGCGGCATGGCCTGGCTTGACACGGGCACGCACGACTCCCTGCTGGAAGCCGCCGCCTTCATCCAGGTCATCGAGAAGCGCCAGGGACTCAAGGTCGCCTGCCCTGAAGAGATTGCCTATCGCGCCGGATACATAGATGGCGCACAACTCGAGCGCCTCGCCGCCGCCCTCGACAACAGCGGCTACGGAGCCTATTTGCGCGGGGTGCTCGATTCTCCCGGAGGCCCATGAGCGCCGCCACGCCCACTTGCCCACCCTCGGCTACTCCCGGCTTCCCATGTCCGTCAGCGTCTTCGACGTCTTCGCCTGCCTCGTCATCGTTGCCGCCGCCGGATGTTCTTCTCGGCTCGCTGATTGTTTTCTTGTGGATTCACCGTGGCCAAGGTCGCCACTCCGCCTTCTTGTTCGTGTCCAAGCCTCTTGTTTTTTCAGGGTGGCAAGGCTGAACGGCTACTGTCCTGGCGGCGAACCCAATCCAGTGCGTTTCAACCTTATGGCGACGAGCTCCGATATACGCCGCGAGCAACAAGGGATTGCACTCCTCTGTATTGTTCTTGCGGATGTTTGCGTATATCCACCTGGCGTTGGAGTTATCGCATGGTCGCTGCGGCTGATCTCAACGGGATGGTGGGATCGAAGTTGGGGACTGCGCCACTGTGGGCCAATTCACCCGTCCTTCGCTCCGTATCTGCCAACACCACGGTTCTTGGCGTCCCCGCAAAGGTCATCTTCCCGCCCCAGCAGCCAACTCTCAGCGAACCACAGAGCGGATTTCTCTGAGAACTGACAACTAAGAGCTGAGTGGTTATACTTTTCCGTTTACCTCATCTTCAAGGAGACCTCATATGTCCTCCCCAGCCGTCGCCTACGCTCGTGAAAATAAGCAGCGCTTCATCAGCGAGCTGAAAGATCTTCTCCGCATTCCCAGTGTCAGCACCGCGCAGGAACACAAATCCGACGTTCTCAAGGCCGCGGAAATGGTCACCAACGACCTGAAGCGCATCGGCTTCGAGCATGTCGAGCTGATCCCGACCGCCGGGCATCCACTGGTTTATGCCGACTGGCTGCACGCGCCCGGCAAGCCCACCGCACTCTGTTATGCCCACTACGACGTCCAGCCCGCTGAACCGCTCGACGAGTGGGTCACGCCTCCCTTCGAACCCACCGAGCGCAACGACAATCTCTATGCTCGCGGCGCCGTCGACGACAAGGGCCAGCTCTGGATGCAACTCAAAGCCTTCGAGTCCCTGTTCAAGACGGGTGCGGGCAAGCTGCCCATCAATGTGCGTGTGCTTATTGAAGGTGAGGAAGAAGTTGGCGGCGAGTCGATTGAAAAATACGTGAAGGAGAACGCCGGCTCGGAAAAACTGAAAGCTGATTTCGCGCTGGTCACCGATACCGAGCTCTTTGCGCCGAATCTCCCTACTCTCTGCGTGGGTCTGCGTGGCCTGCTCTACACCGAGATCGAAGCGCGTGGCGCCAAAGTTGATCTGCATTCCGGCGTTTACGGCGGCGCCGCCCCGAATGCCATCTTCGGACTGGTCGAGATTCTCAGCAAGCTAAAGGATGCCGACGGAAAGGTCCTTATCCCCGGCTTCTACGACGCCGTGCAGAAGCCGACCGATGACGAGCTGAAAGCCTGGGCAGCATTGCCCTTCAACGAAGAGGAATATCGCAAAGCCGAAGTCGGCTCCGACGTCCTCACTGGCGAGCCTGGCTTTCCGGTTCTCTACCGTACGTGGGCGCGTCCTACGCTCGAAGTTCACGGAATTGTCGGCGGATTTACCGCTCCCGGCGCGAAAACGGTCATTCCCGCGAAAGGCTCGGCCAAGGTGTCGATGCGGCTGGTCCCCCATCAGGATCCCGACGACATCCTCAAGAAGTTCACCGATTACGTCGCGAAGATCACTCCCAAAGGAATCTCGACATCGATCAAGGTCCACAGCAAAGGTCCAGCCTGCGTGGTCAATACTGACAATCCCTACGCGCGCGCATCCGTCCAGGCGATGCACGAAGTCTTCGGGAAAGATACCGTCTACATCCGTTCCGGCGGCTCCATTCCCATCGTCACGCAATTCGACAAAGACCTGAAGATTCCCAGCATCATGATGGGCATGGGTCTTCCCGATGACAATCTCCATGCCCCGAATGAGAAGTTCCACATCCCGAACTTCCATTGGGGTGTTGAGTCGATTGTCCGGTTCTTCGAGATTCTGGGAAAGGCATAACCCTCAGCCGAGGGAAAAAACCGCCGCCACTTACCGGGGCGGCGGTTCATGGTCGTCTCAGACAGCTTCGCTTTTGACCTTCGCGTTCATCACGAACTGACTCTGATCTTCCATAGCGTTCGCATTACCAACACCTTCCGTTATCCCGCGAATGATGATAGCTTCGACTCACTAACTCTCCCGACAGGACGAATGAAACCCACTCTCAAACGAGAGGTGTGACCAAAACGCCATGCCTGTCCACAGCAATCATTCCTACGATCTCGTCGTAATCGGCAGCGGCCCCGCAGGGCAAAAAGCGGCGATTTGCGCCGCCAAGATGCGCAAGAAAGTTGCTGTGATCGAGCGCAAGCGTTCCATTGGTGGAGTGTGCGTCAACACCGGAACTATCCCCAGCAAAACATTTCGCGAAGCCGTTCTTTACCTCAGCGGACTTCGACAGCGCTCCTTCTATGGGCGTGGCTATGCGCTTAAGGACCAGATTTCCATGGAGGACCTGGTGTTTCGCGCCGACGCTGTCATGGCCCGCGAGATCGAAGTCATCAAGTCACAGTTGCGTCGCAATCGCGTCACCATGCTGGAAGGGAATGCCAGGTTCATCTCCGACCACACTGTCGAGATCCAGAATGACATGGGCTCGGCGGTCGTGCATGGCGATTATTTCGTCGTGGCCTGCGGCACAAGGCCCGCCCATGACGCGCAGATTCCCATCGACGGCAAGCGAATCTTTGACTCCGACCAGGTGCACGAACTCAAAGATCTGCCACGCGAGCTGATCGTCGTCGGCGCCGGCATCATCGGACTGGAGTACGCCTCCATGTTTGCCGCACTGGGCGTGAAGGTGACGTTGCTCGAGCAGCGCCCGATCATTCTGGAATTCGCCGACCGCGAAATCGTAGAGAGCCTCTGCTTCCAGCTTCGCCAGCTGGGAACGGTCTTCCGCCTTGGC
The DNA here is from genome assembly GCA_035638375.1 of Binatia bacterium. Classification (GTDB taxonomy): domain Bacteria; phylum Acidobacteriota; class Terriglobia; order Terriglobales; family Acidobacteriaceae; genus DASRAA01. Next base: position 11,623 of record DASRAA010000136.1, read on the forward strand.
GAGAAGGTCGCCGAGGTTGGGTTCGACGAAGATCGCGATCGCGTGTTTGCCAAGTTGGAGAGTGGCAAGATGGTGAAGGGGCAGGCGCTCTTATACGCCGTGGGTCGCCATGCCAACAGCGATCAATTGAATGTCGAGGCGATCGGGCTCCATCCCGACGAACGCGGCAAGCTCCGCGTTGATCAGAGCTTTCAGACGGAAGTGCCCTACGTCTATGCCGCAGGCGATGTGATCGGTTTTCCGGCGCTCGCCAGCACCTCGATGGAGCAGGGAAGACTCGCGAGCTGCCATATCTTCGGCGTAGCCGCATCGATCCCGCCGAACCTGATTCCGTACGGCGTGTACACCATTCCTGAGATTTCCATGGTTGGGGCGACCGAAGAGCAGCTCACGCGCGACAAGATCCCCTATGAGGTGGGTATCGCGCGCTATGCGGAGTTGGCAAAAGGTCAGATGTTGGGCGACGATCAGGGATTTCTCAAGCTGATCTTTGATCCGTCATCGCTCACGCTGCTCGGTGTCCATATCATCGGCGATCGCGCGGCCGAAATTGTCCACATCGGCCAAGCCGTGCTCGCCATGGGTGGAACCATCGAGTACTTCCGCGACACCGTCTTCAATTACCCAACCCTCGCCGAAGCCTTCAAAGTCGCCGCCCTCGACGGATTGAACAAGCTGTAGTCCTACCGTTTAGCTTACGGTTTTGCAGGTCTTTGCTCGGTGAAAGCAGTGCCTCTAACTAAGTGACACCGGGCGGCGGATTCGCGAAGTACGAATTGCTTGTCGCCAGGCGCAGCCAACCGCAATTGTTAATTGCTAGATGCTTTGTCTTTCCTCGGCGCCTTTCGCTGTTACACATCGATGAACCCATTCCCGCCGCTCTTTATACCCACCATAACGATTTTGAATTTCCCTTCCACAACAAAACCGGTTAGCCTCTCACCAAGTGAATGCTCCCCGACGCGCATTCGCTTCCAATCCAAGCTGATCTGTATCCCCGAGCCGGAAAATCAGCATTACTTCCGGCTTACCCGGCCAGGGCAATCTTTGAGCTTTCGCCATCGCTCTCCCCGCTGAGCAGCTTTACGGCGACAAAGGTTCCGGCCCAACCCTGAGCATCCCGATCGTATTCACCCGCCGGGCGCTCCTACTTTCGATTGGAGACGAACACCATGAAATTCGCGAAAAAGATGAGCCTCGTTTTGATTTTGGCCACAGCCGCATCCACCGCACACGCGGTGGATGCGCAAGCGAAATTCAAACTTACCCACGTTGCCCACATTGGCACAGGCATCCTGCCGGCCGGCGAGTACCTGGTCACCATGTACGCCGAGGGCGCCACGAAGGCGTTTATCACGCCCGCTGATCACTCGGGCGCAGCCATCATCGCCCTTCCCGTCGGCACCGACGGCTATACCGGGTGCGAGAAATCGTCGCTTACTATGCAGGTCACAGGATCAGTGTGGAACGTGCGTTCGGTGTGCTTTGCCGGATCCCACACAACGCTGTACTTCCCGGTGCCGGTGGAGAAGGCGACCGCAACCGCCTCCCGCAGTGAAACCACCGTCATCGCTACCGCCAATTAGCTTTTACCTGGGGACGGTCGCATTCCACCCACCGTCGGCCGTCCCTGTTTTTTTCGCGATGGCGAAACGCGGCCAGCGATTCATAAATAATTACGATTCGATCGATAGCAACTATCGATGATCGCTCCGCTCAATCCTCGTTAGCATGAAACACATGGACACGGCTGAACCTATTCCTGCGCTTGAATTCCTTCATACCGTTAGCAGTCGCATTGCGGCCGCCGATCCCCTGCACGATGTCCTGAACGAAATTGTGGAGATTGTTTCCGAATTCGTAAGCTGCGACTCCTGTTTCATCTACGTCCTTGAAAGCGATGTGCTGGTCCTGCGCGCTTCCAAAAACCCCCATCCCGACGTCGTCGACCACCTCAAGGTCCCATTTGGCGAAGGTATCACCGGTTGGGTTGCCAAACATCGCGAACCTGTCGTCATCGCGCGTAATGCGCCCCGAGATGCTCGCTTTCGCGCCTGCCCCGAGTTGTCCGAAGACGCCTACGAATCATTTCTTTCTATTCCGGTAATCTCGCGCGGGCGCGTGGTCGGCGTCATCAACCTGCAGCATCGCGACCCGTACGAATTCAAGCCACGAGAAATCAAATCCATTGCCACCATCGGACACCTGGTGGGAGCGGCCATCGAGCTGGCGCGAATGGAAAATGAAATTGCCGAACTCTCCGACAAGCTCGCCATGCGCAAGACCATCGAACGCGCAAAGGGAGTTGTGCAGAGCGAATTTGGCGTCAGCGAAGAAGAGGCCTACTCCATCATCAAGAAGCAGGCGCGCAGCCGCCGCAAGACTATGAAGGAAGTCGCCGAAG
>DASRAA010000137.1:0-14016 GCA_035638375.1 Binatia bacterium
CTTGCCAGTTTTCGGCTAACAAATTTAGCCGACAAATTTCGGGGATGACGCGGATCAAGCTCGAAACTCAATACGAGATCGTCGGAATTAGCTGCTGCGGGTTTCTGTCATTCGAGCAATCCATAGCGGCGTATACTCGAGTCATGGGGACGCTGTGTATTTGCGTGTTGGCTGTTGTGTGGATTGCCCAGTGGCTTGACTGGCAAGCGGGGCTAGAGCATCCGTCCCTGAGAATCCGCGTCAGCCACTGAGTACGGCGTCGAGTTTGTCGCAGCGTCGTACACTATCCCCCGCAGACCAGATTCGGGTTGCGACCAACCAATACAGCCTCGACCTCAGGGCTGCGCCGGCCCAGGCAACGGAATCGGTGTTTTGATGCCCTCGAGCTCCGGCGGTGTGCCTAGCAGGGAATTCGTGTTCTGTGCCACTACGACTTGCCAGGCGCCTCCCCGTTTTTCTGCAACCATCGTCATCATTCCGAAGCGCGGTTCGCGTGGTGTTCCATCGAAATTCTTATCGCCTGTTATCTTCCAGCTCCAGTGGACCACGGCCATATCGGGGCGCAAGAACCGCACCGTTGTATGAATTGGCGTAAAGGTCGAATCCCTGAAGCGGCCGCTCAATAAGCGGGCATGGAACTTTTCATAATCGGCACGGCCATGGAGGTACACCGTCGCGACTGTGACGAAGTCGACGTCTTCTGCCATCAGCATCGCCAGGTCGCGGGCGTTGCGGTTGTTCCACGCATCGCAGTGCTTCTGCGGAAGTTTTCGCAGGACATCTTCGTCAGACTTGGTTTGAGCATTGAGAAATAAACCGGCAAGCGCCATCCAAACAACCAAGGTGGTTTCTCGGTTTTTCATCTTCTCGCCTCCTGATTTGAGAACCAGGGCACCAGGGATAACGAAGCGGCGAACATTAGTGAGGCCGGCAGAAGATTATCACCAGGGGCGCGGAATGAGGATCTGGTTCTACGCGAGAAGGCCATCTATTTTGGTTGCTACAATCAATCTGTGCCTGATAACGCCAAGCCTCGGCTAACGGAGATGGTGAAAGCTGCGGGTTGAGCCAGCAAGCTAAGTCCGGCGGTGCTGGACTCGGTGCTTGGGAAATTAGCCCGGCAACACGATCCCAATGTGCTGGTCGGTTTCGATACAGCCGACGACGCAGGCGTGTACCAACTCACGCCAGATCTGGCGCTCGTCCAGACGGTCGATTTCTTCACGCCCATCGTCGACGATCCCTACACTTTTGGGCAGATCGCTGCGACCAACTCGCTAAGCGATGTGTATGCCATGGGTGGGCGTCCCATAAGCGCTCTGGGACTGGTGTGCTTTCCAGAGAACGGCGACGTGAAGGTGCTGGAAGAGATGCTGGCGGGCGGGCTCTCGAAGATGGTTGAGGCGGGCTGCACCGTGATTGGGGGCCACAGCATCCGCGATGAGGAGATCAAGCTGGGATATTCAGTGACGGGCATAGTGCATCCCGGGCGCCTGCTGACCAACAGTAGAGCCAAGCCCGGTGACCGGCTTATCTTCACCAAGGCAATTGGGACTGGAGTGATTTCGACCGCCATCAAGCGTGGCAAGGCCGAGTTCAACTGGATTCGGGGCGCGGTGAAGGCCATGACCACACTCAACAAGGCTGCAGTGGAAGTGGTGATCTCGGGCGGTTTCGAAGTTCATGCCATGACCGACGTGACCGGCTTCGGCATGCTTGGGCACTTGCATGAGGTTGCGCGTGGCTCGGGCGTGAGCGCGCGGCTGTTCGCCTCGAAGGTTCAGCTGCTGGAAGGCGCGCTGGAATGCGTGCAGCGTGGGTTCGTTCCCGGAGGGCTGAAAGCAAACCGCAATTTTGTTGAGGGCTGCGTCCAACATGCCGAGGATGTTCCCGAAGAGCTACGCACGTTGCTCTACGATCCGCAAACAGCGGGGGGATTGCTGATCTCGGTGGCGGAGAAGGATGCAGAGCGGTTGGTGGGGGCGTTGCGGGAGGCGGGAGTGGGGGGAGTTGAGATTGGCGCAGTTGCGGAGAAGTCGGCGCCGCTTATCACGGTGATCTCCTAGCAAAACCGCAGATCCTCCGACTCAGACGCGACGATGTTCTACGCGTCTTCGCTCAGGATGACAGTTCAATAGTTGAGTGAACGAGTTTCGGCGGCCCGTAGGCCGCCCGAATCGCTGATGCAGTCAGTCGCATCAATCGATACCCGTCAGCGTCGCGACATGGGGACTGCCCGGGGCATTATCGAACACCTGCAACGTTGCGGTGTAGGGAACCGAGTCCGGTAGAGCATACTTGGTCAACACCGGGCAGGTTTGCTGAACTTCGAGGGTCGAGGGACAGTGGCTGCTCGTTATCGTGAATACGCCGTCGGCAGGCGTAATCGACAGGCTCGAAATACTCACCGGTCTCCCGTTTGTTTTTCGGGGTTGCAGTTGCCGTGCTGCGGTAGCCGGGAACGACCGGTGGGAAGTTCAACCGATTGGGCTCAGCGACTAACTCTGGCCTAGGTGGAGACTCTGCCTGATACGGCTGGAGAATAACCTGCGCGATGAGGTGAGGACCAAGCGAAGGGCGGTTACGAACTAAGGGCGGCCACTTCGGCCGCCCGTTGTCTTAGCTAATTGCTGGTCGCTAACTGCTTCCTTACGCCTGTGCCGGCCTCTCGCCCGGAGTCACGTTGCCCTGGCCCGGAGCAGGTTTCAGCACCTGTTGGACTTCGTCTTTGCTCGCAGGAGCGTTAGGATCCACACGCGCCGGCAAGTCTTTACCCTCGATGATCAACTGGATCTCGTTGGCGTCGAGCACCTCGCGCTCCAGCAACGCCTGGGCAACTTTCTCCAGCTTGTCGCCGTTGTTATTGAGGATGCTCACTGCCGACTGATAGCCCGCATCCACGAAACGACGCACCTCGGCGTCGATCTTTTCCGCCGTGTCTTCGCTGAAGTCGCGATGCTGCGCGATCTCACGCCCGAGGAAGATCTGCTCTTCCTTCTTGCCGAACGTCAGCGGTCCGAGATTCGACATGCCGAACTCGCAAACCATCTTGCGGGCCAAGTCGGTCGCACGCTCGATGTCGTTGCCAGCGCCAGTCGTCATGGTGTTGAGGAACAGCTCCTCGGCCACGCGGCCACCCATCAGGATCGCCAGTCGCGACTCGAGATATTCGCGGGTGTGGGTGTGCTTGTCGTCGATCGGCAACTGCACCGTCACGCCCAGCGCCATGCCGCGCGGGATGATAGTGACCTTGTGCAGCGGATCGGAATGCTCGCGCATCGCGGCAACCAGTGCGTGTCCGGCTTCGTGGTACGCGGTGGTTTTTTTCTCCTCATCGGAAAGCAGCATCGACTTGCGCTCCGCGCCCATCAGGACTTTGTCCTTGGCCTGCTCGAAGTCCCACATCAAAACGGTCTTGCGATTCTGGCGGGCGGCACTCAGCGCCGCTTCGTTGACCATATTGGCCAGGTCGGCGCCAGAGAAGCCCGGAGTTCCACGGGCCAATATGCCAAGATCGACATCGTCGCCAATGGGAATCTTGCGGGTGTGGACACGGAGAATCTCCTCGCGACCACGTACGTCGGCAAGCGACACTACGACGCGGCGGTCGAAGCGGCCGGGACGCAGCAGCGCCGGATCCAGCACGTCAGGACGGTTCGTGGCGGCGATCAGGATTACGCCGTCATTTGACTCGAAACCGTCCATTTCGACTAGCAATTGGTTGAGGGTCTGCTCACGCTCATCGTGTCCGCCGCCGAGGCCTGCGCCGCGGTGACGGCCGACCGCGTCAATTTCGTCAATGAAGATAATGCAGGGAGCGTTCTTCTTGCCCTGCTCGAACAGGTCGCGAACGCGGCTGGCACCCACGCCGACGAACATCTCGACAAAGTCAGAGCCCGAAATGCTGAAGAACGGAACGTTGGCTTCGCCGGCTACCGCACGGGCCAGCAGGGTCTTGCCGGTTCCCGGAGGTCCGACCAAGAGCACGCCTTTGGGAATTCGTCCGCCGAGCTTCTGAAACTTCTGCGCCTCGCGCAGGAACTCGATAATCTCTTTGAGTTCTTCCTTGGCTTCATCCACGCCGGCGACGTCTTTGAACGTCACCTTCTTCTGCTGCATGCTGAGCAGGCGCGCGCGGCTCTTGCCGAACGACAGCGCCTTGTTGCCGCCGGTCTGCATCTGACGGATCATGATGAACCACAGCGCCCCCAGTAGCACGAAGGGCAACAGGTTAATCAGCCAGGTGTAGCTGCCGCCGTTGGCGTCTTTCACGGTGATGTTGACGCCGTGGTCGCGCATGGGCTTGTACATCTCGGAGTAGTTCGGTGGCACTACGACGTGGAACGCCGCCTTGTCGTTCTTGAGCTTACCGCGAACATCGTTGCCCACCACCGTCACTTCGGTGACGTTGTTTTGGTCAACTTGCGACATGAACTCCGAATAATTGATTTCGCGTTCCTTGGCGCCGGAGTTGGCTCCCTTTACGACCTGCCAGAGCAGGACGCCGGCGAGCACAATCACCAGCCAGAACACGATGGTCTTAACGGTCGAATTCACTTAGAGACTCCTGTGTAACCGGGCAGACACAATCTGCCCACACTTTTAGATGCCATCGGTAGGCGCTGGATGTAGTTTCGCTTCCTCCCTAGATTGTAACCCCGCTCTAAGCGAAACGGCGCAAAAGACTTAGAAAAAGCCTCAGCCCGAAATGGCACCACGAAAAGAGGGAAATCGCGAGCTTTTCGTTCATTTAGGCGTTCCTTCGGGCGGCGAGGTGCCCGGCGGCGGCTGGTAGGGCAGCGCTTCGATGCGGATGGCATCTCCGCAGCCGGGGATCCAGGCGAAATCGTGGGCGACCGGAAAGCCGCGAACCCAGACAATCTGGTTGTCTTTATTTAGGGCGACCGGCCAGAGGGGGCGCTGGTTGACGGGGATGCGCTTCTCGGCGAACAGGCGCTTCAGCTTCTCTTCCGCGGCGGAGTGCGCCGGACGAAAGCGATCGCCTGGACGCCAGTTACGCACCGTCAGCCGTACAGGCCGACCCAGTCGCAGCAGTGTGCCGGGAATCTCGAGGGCAGCGGATTCGGCGGGAACGATGACTGCCTGCAGCACCAGTCCGACTTGCGGAATCGCGCAACGACCCCGGATTGGCAACTGACATTCGTAGCCGGCCTCTGATTCCGCTTCCGAGGCGGTGCGAATCAAATGCAAGCAATGTTCTTCGCGCCGGGCCAGCCAACCGCCGGGAAGGTTCGCGGTCCCGATTTCGCCAAGTGCACAGCGCCGGAGGTTCTCGATGTGATGGAATTCGGTCGCAATTCCATTGCATTCCAGGAACCGTTTGAGCAGACGCCGCTGCAGCGCAACGTGTAACTGGTCGAAGGCCCCGATCCGCAGCTCGCGAGAATGGGTCCCGCTCTCCCGGGATTCGCTTCCGGCGATCGACTGCCAAAAACCCTCTTCGCCGCGCGCCACCTCTGCGGTCTCGCAGAGCGCTTTGCGCAGGTTAGGGTTATAGTCTCTCTCCAGCAATGGCAGCAGTTCATGACGAATGCGGTTACGCGTGCGCTGCATGTCGAGGTTCGTGCGGTCTTCGCACCAGGGCTGGCCGAGCTCTTTCAGGTAGCATTCGATCGAGGCCCGGGAAGTTTCCAGCAGCGGACGAATGATCGGCACTTCATTCATGATCAGCAGGGGATAAATGCCAGCGAGACCACGAGTGCTGGCACCACGGAGAAACTTCATCAGCACGGTTTCGGCTTGGTCGTCCGCACTGTGAGCTGTCGCGATGGCGCCTAAGTTTTGATCATCGGCCTGATCAATCAGCCAGCTGTAACGCAGGAATCGGGCTGCGTGCTCGAGGCTCTGTTTGTGGGCTTCTGCATGTCGCCGAACATCGCCGTGGCCGGCAAAGAACGGCAAGTTGTGCCGTGCCGCGAGCTCGGCGACGAAGCGCTCGTCTGCGTCGGACTGTTGGCCGCGAAGTTGGTGATTGAAGTGAGCGACGAACAGGACGATCCCCAACTCGTTGCGCAATTCGACTAACAGGCGCAATAGAGCAACGGAATCTGCTCCACCCGAAACGGCGACAGCGACGCGGTCGCCCGCTTTTAGCAGATTGCGTTCGCGGATGTAACGGAGAACCTGCTCGCGCACGGAATGATGGTAAAGCTATCAGCCATCGGCCGTCAGCTATCAAGCTTCAGGTGCCAGTTCCCAGCCTTCTGCTTTCAGTTGCAGTTGTCAGCGTCGGATGAAACGGCTTGACTCGAAATACCGCGCGTAAGACACCAGCGACCGCGGATTACGCAGATTTGCGCAGATAGACTTGAATTCTGGAAACCCTATTGAATCCGCGGTTGCCTTGGTTTTGTCTGTGTAATCCGTGTTCATCCGTGGTCTTTTTTTGCCCTTCGCTCGACCTAGGCAAACAGCTCCGGATCGGTTTGCACCAGCCGATGCAGCAAATCCGCCCACAGCGGTTCCATCGCATTCATTTTCGCGATGCCTATCCGCACCTGCTGCGCCACCTCCATCTTGATCGGCGTGGGCGTAAGGCCGGTGGCCCGGGCGGCTCCGAGCACCGACAGGTTACGCGCCACCATGCCTTCCAGGATGATCATGGCAAATAGCGCGTGCTGCACGCTCGGGCCGGTGGTAATAGCTCCGTGGTTCGGCAGGATGACTGCTCGTTTTTGTCCTAGCGCCAGTGCTGCTGCTTTAGTGCGCTCTTCGCCAGAAGCTAGGCCCTCGTAGTCTTCTTCGACCACCGCGACGTCACCGGCGAGGATGCAGCTCTCCTGGTCGTAAATCTCGGGCACCTTGCGGAAGGTGCTCCACGTTACGCTAGCCGGCGGGTGCGTGTGCAGCACACAGATCGCATGCGGGTTGTAGCGATGAATGATGCCGTGCAGCTCGACCGTCTCGTTGAGCCGCGCGTTCTTCTGCGCGGTATGGTCTTCGAGGATTTCGCCGTGAACATCGAGGGTGAGGATGTCATTCGGGTGCAGGGTGGCGAACGACGGGCCGAAGCGGTTCATCAGCATACGGTCGGGAGCGATGGCCACGCTGATGTGCCCGGCGTTGGCGACGCTCAGCCCCTGGCGGTAGAGAATGCGCGCCGCGCAGCAAATGTCGAACTTGATCTGGTCGAGATTGAGTTGCGGCTTGGCTTCGCTCGGTGCTGCAGTTGCCATGGTTCCTCCGTGCGCAGGCATTGTAGTTCATAGAGCTAGAACGCGGAAACCGACTGTGGTTGTGCTCAAGCCGCTTGGCGTGAGCTTGTGATCAAGTTCAACCCAAGTAGAGAGCCCCACAACTGTTTGGCGCATTCTGCATACACAATGGCGCGTTCTGCATATCTCCCGGCGTCTTTTGCATCTAGTGTAAGTGCATGTTCAATACGAAAGCTTATTCCGCGGCTAGTGCAACCTCACCGCTGAAATCCACAACCATCGCGCGCCGCCATCCATCCGAACAAGACGTCCAAATCGAAATCCTGTTTTGTGGAATCTGCCACTCAGACCTTCATCAGGTTCGCAATGAGTGGAGCGAGGTGATGCCGACCGTTTACCCGTGCGTGCCAGGACATGAGATTGTTGGCCGTGTCTCTAAGGTCGGCTCCGCAGTCACAAAGTTCAAGCCTGGCGACCTGGCCGCGGTCGGCTGCATGGTGGATTCCGACCGTACCTGCCCGGAATGCCAGGCGGGCCTTGAGCAATTCTGTCCCAATTTCACCCTCACCTACAATTTTCCCGACAAGCATCTGGGAGGCGTCACCTACGGTGGCTACTCCGAAAGTATCGTCGTGGACCAAAGGTTTGTTCTTCGCGCACCCTCAAATCTGAATCTCGCCGGGGTTGCTCCGTTGCTTTGCGCCGGCATTACAACCTACTCGCCGATGCGGCACTGGGGCGTTACACAGGGCAAGAAAGTTGGCGTTGTCGGTCTTGGCGGACTCGGCCACATGGGCGTAAAGTTCGCACATGCGCTTGGGGCCGACGTTATCGTTTTCACGACTTCGCCGAATAAGAAAGAGGACGCACTCCGCCTGGGAGCGGACGAGGTCGTCATCTCGAAAAACGCGGACGAGATGCAAAAGCATGCAGGTAGCTTCGACTTCATTCTCGACGCTGTCTCCGCCGACCACGATATCAACGCTTACATCAATCTGCTTCGCCGCGATGGCAACATTACCCTGGTCGGCGCGCCGGAAAAGCCGCTCTCGATTCCCGCGTTCGGCCTGATCATGGGCCGTCGTAGCCTGTCAGGTTCGCCCATTGGCGGCATTGCCGAAACCCAGGAAATGCTCGACTTTTGCGGGGCGCACAACATCACCGCTGACGTTGAAGTCATCCCCATCCAGAAGGTCAACGAAGCCTACCAGAGATTGCTTAAGTCCGATGTGAAGTACCGCTTCTCGATCGACATGGCTTCTCTCAAATCCGAGTAAACCGATGAACAAGCGCTTTCGCGTGTCGGGCAGTATATTCAGCAAGCTGGAAGAGCTGGGAATCCCTGCCTCTGCGGTTCTGCGCAAGGCCGGGCTTCCCCAGAGCTATGTCGATCAACCGCGCGTGCTGGTCAGCACGGAGGAACTGTTTGCTCTCTGGCGTGCCATAGGGGAAGTGAGCACCAACCCGGCAATTGGGCTGCTGCTTGGCACGGAAGCGAAGTTCGAACGCTTCCAGCCGACAGGTCTCGCCGCTCTCTCGACGGAGAATTTTGCTGCAGCGGTCAAGCAAATGTCTCGCTACAAGCAGCTCACCTGCCCGGAAGAAATCCGGCAAGAGACGGACGACGAAGAGTGGAGCATTCAGTTCCGCTGGCTGCTCGCTAACGAGGTTGAGCCTCCAGTGCTGATTGAATGCTGCTTCGCCTGGGTGCTCTCGATCGCCCGCCACGGCACTGGCGCCCGCATCTCGCCGCTTCGCTTGGAGTTCGCGCAAACCCGTGCGCATGTGAAAACGATTGAGCGCCACTTCGGCTGTTCCGTGGTCTGCGGGGCTGTGCGTAACGCGATCGTGTTTCGCTCCTCTGACGCTCAGCGGCCCTTTGTGACGCGAAATGCCGAACTTCTCGCCATCCTTGCCCCGCAGTTTGAAGAAGAGCTGAAGCAGCAAAACAGCCACCAGGATTTCGCCGAGCGTGTTCGCCTTGCGGTACAACAAAAACTCACCGGGCGGAGGCCAACGATCGACGACATTGCCGATGCGCTCCACGTCAGCTCTCGTACCCTTCAGCGGCGTTTGCAGGACGCAGGTTCCAGCTTCCAGCGGGTTCTGGAAGAAGCGCGTCACCATCTTGCTCGCCACTATCTCAACAATTCCGTCCTCGAGTTGAATGAGGCCGCTTACCTATTGGGATATGAGGATGCAAACTCCTTCGTTCGGGCTTTCCGCATCTGGGAAGGAGTTCCGCCGGCTCGCTGGCGCGAAGCACAGCGCGCTAGGCCCGCGTCGTAACCACGCACACCGTGTCGAAGGAGAAAACAATGCAGAAGCGCAAACTTGGAAAGAGCAATCTGGAAGTATCGGCGATCGGGCTGGGCTGCATGGGGATGAGCGCTGGCTTCGGTCCGCCGATAGATAAGCAGCAGGGGATTTCGCTGATTCGCGCCGCCGTCGAGCGCGGTGTCACTTTCTTTGACACCGCCGAGGTCTACGGCCCCTGGACGAATGAAGAGCTCGTTGGTGAAGCGCTCGCTCCCATGCGTGACAAGGTAGTCATCGCCACCAAGTTTGGATGGAAGATTGATGCGGACGGCAAAAATACCGGCAGCTTGGACAGCCGGCCGGAGCGCATCAAGAAGGTTGCCGATGCCTCCCTCAAGCGCCTCAGAACCGATATCATTGATCTCTTCTACCAGCACCGAGTCGATCCCGAAGTGCCGATCGAAGATGTCGCAGGAGCTGTGAAGGAACTGATCCAAGCGGGTAAAGTGAGGCACTTCGGCCTTTCCGAGGCGGGCGTTAAGACGATTCGTCGCGCACATGCGGTGCAACCGGTTGCAGCGCTCCAGAGTGAGTACTCACTGTTTTGGAGAGGGCCGGAGAAAGAAATCCTCCCCACACTCGAACAGCTGGCTATTGGGTTTGTCCCGTTCAGTCCTCTTGGCAAAGGATTCCTCACCGGAACTATTAAGGAAGACACACAGTTCGACAAGACGGACTTCCGTAACATCGTCCCACGGTTCACGCCGGAGAACCGTAAGGCCAATCAAGCTTTGGTGGATGTGGTCACCAAGTTTGCCCAACAGAAAAAGGCAACACCGGCTCAGATCGCGCTTGCCTGGATTCTCGCCCACAAACCCTGGATGGTTCCGATCCCCGGCACAACCAAGCTGCCCCGTCTCGAAGAGAATATCGGTGCGGCCACGGTTGAACTCACGCCAGACGATCTTAGTGAGATCGACGATGCTGCTTCACAGATCAAGCTGGAAGGCGCCCGATACCCAGAGCACTTGCAGAAAATGGTGGATCGCTGAAGCTAAGCTGAAGGTCAGCGGATGTGAGATCATCGCAGCTCTCGCATCAGCGCAGGGGGTGGACATGTCGGAAATATCAGAGGGCTTACTTGAGGCTGTGCTCGATTCTTGGGATCGCAACAACGCCATTCTGGTGAACCTGCTTCGCCTCATACCGCACCACGCGATGCAACTCAGGGCGATGGAGGACAGTCCGTCTGTCGCCAAGATGTTCAACCATATCCACTATGTGCGCCTCGTCTTCGTCTCGGAGGATGCCCCGGAATTTGCTCCTGAAGTCCCGCAAGAGTGGGTGGACGAATGTGATCCCAGCCGTATGGCTGAGTTACTCAACGACAGCGCCAAGATCGTGCGGGACGCGGTAAGGAGCAGGATCGAGACTGGCCGTGGGATGGACCTTCACTACGACCACCCGAGCCTCTTCCTTCAGCACATGATCTGGCACGAGGGTTACCATCACGGGCAAATCAAGCTCGCTCTCAAGCTGGCAGGCCAGCCAATCAGTAATAAGGAAGCCGGGCCGGTGACGTGGCGCGTGTGGATGAATAAGAATAAGCGCTGCTAGCGAGCTGTACCAACGTTTGCGGAAGGAGTAACCATGACAAACGAACCCTCACCAGCGCAGACGACGCTAGGTGATTTTGCACCGAAGCTTTCCGAATTAACCAAACAGGTTCTTTTCGGTGACGTCTGGGAACGCCCGGGGCTTTCGAAGCGAGATCGCAGTCTGATTACCGTGGCGGCGCTTGTTGCTTTGCATCGGCCAGATCAGTTGCGATTTCACCTCGGCAGAGCAGTGGAAAACGGCGTGAAAGAGGAAGAGCTCATCGAGGCAATCACGCATCTGGCATTTTATGGCGGTTGGCCCAGCGCCATGACCGCCATCATGATTGCGAAGGAACTGTTCTCGAAACCGTAACGGCCACCCGGACAAGCCGACACCCGGGCGGCCAATCCTGAGACTTGGTCGCGGAGTTACCCATGCCAGGGACGAACGATTCTTTAAGAGACCGCCTTGCCCGATATCGCGAAATCAAGATTACTGTGACGGGTAGGAAGTCAGGACGTGCCATTTCTAATCCGGTGTGGTTCGTACTGGAAGACCACACGCTTTATCTCCTGCCGGTACAGGGATCCGGTACACAGTGGTACCAGAACGTTCTCAAGAATCCGTCGATGCGCATCGATGCGCGCGGCGCAGAAGCTGAGGTCAAGGCTGTTCCGATTACTGACGCCCAACGGGTGTCGGCAGTGGTCGAGAAGTTCCGCGAAAAGTACGGTGCGGGCGACGTGAAGAAGTACTATTCCAAGTTCGACGTTGCTGTTCTTGTTCAGGTGCACTGACAGTCTCCCGCATTTCAGGCGAAAATACGGCTAGCCGGGCTCTGACCGGATCCTCTCTTGAGGTATCGTTAACCGGCAGCCAACACCGAACAAGAATGGTGATGAGATGACAGCACTCGCCGGCTGGCAGAACTTCTACATTATCGTCGGGTCTTCTGCCGGCTGCCCTGATCCGATTGCAGCTCGTCGTCTTAACTAACCCTGATTGCCCAATGTCGGATCACCGGAGCAAGTGTGGCCGAGGTTAACGCCGCTTTTTCCGACGGCGGCCTTGGTTCATTTCGCGACTGCTCTGCTGCTGTTGGCAGTCCTCTGCCCTCGCAACACCCGAGCCGGCTTCGCTCACCCTGGCGAGCGCGGGCTTGCTGGCAGCATGGCTGGGAAGGAGAAGACGGCAGTAAGTCAACCCTTCGAGGCCCTGTCCGACCGCGAGAATCTAGCGGCGGGGATGGAAAGGTCGTTCATCTCCGTCGCCCGTTTCGGGCTCGGGGCTCGCGATATCCAAGTTCACGACGATGGGCTCCAGCCCACTACGGACGATGACGGCTTCACAGGGCATATCGGTGCGAGCATTGATCTCCTGATGCGGTACATAAGGTGGAACGTAAATGAAGTCTCCGGGCTCGGCCTCATCACAGAATTCCAACCGATCGCCCCAGCGCATGCGCGCGCGGCCGCGGACAACGTAAATCACCGTCTCCAGCTCGCCGTGATGGTGTGGGCCGGTTTTGGCGTGTGGCTCAACAACCACCGTACCAGCCCACAACTTACTGGCCCCGGTACGCGCGTGCGTAACCGCGGCGGCTCGTGTCATTCCCGGCGTCTGGGGCGTGTTGGTGTCCAGCTTCCCTGCGCGCACGATTTTTACTCCATGCGTCTTCCAATCCATGAATGGCTCCTGCGTCAGGGTTATACTGTACGCCCAAACTAGGCAAACCTTCGGCCAGAGCTGATTAGAAGGGCAAGGCAATACTCTATGCGTCTGTTCCTACGGAGCGTGCTGTTCGTCTCGCTGATGGCGGGAACGACCGCTGCTGCTGATTTTACCGGCACATGGAAACTCAATCCTGAGAAGTCGAAGCTCGGCACCCGCGACATCGCGCAGGGAACGCTTACCATCAAGCAGACTGGCCTGTACACCTATGCAAGCACGCTCGATTTCGTGACCAGGTCGGGGGAGAAGCGACACCAGGACTCGGTCCGTATTTGCGATGGCAAGGAACATGCTGTACCGCACATAGACCCGTCGAAAGTCTCAGTCGTGATGTGCCAATTAGGACCCCGCTTGACCCGTAAGATCGTAGAGAAGGAAAACGACAAGGTCGTTGCAGAAATGACTTCCACCGTGTCGGCAGACGGGAAGGTCCTGACCAACGTGTGGACCTACGAGGACGGGCAAGTGGTGTTCGTTTTCGATAAGCAATAGGCACAAGCTCCGTGGGTTTTGCTAAGTTCCCCCCTCCCCAGACCTGAGCATCGCAGCCATCTTGTTCCTGGAGATTTTCTTCTTCCTCATGGCCTTGGCGAGCCGCCGGGCGCCGACCTCTTTGATGGCGAACCCGAAGAAGTTCAGGATTGTCGCAGCCACGCCGGTGAGGCCGGGGACTCAAGCGAACTCCCGTTCGCTATCGGTGACGAGGGTATTGCCGAGCGCAAAGGGCCTGGGCCGCGATCAGCAGGTCGCTGCCGCCAAGTGGTCGCCTGCCTGTCAAGACGGACACGAAGCATCCCCCAGGTTGCTTCGGCAGGGATTCAAAAAAGCAAAACCTCAAGTGCGCCGAGTACGGCCTGACGCTGTGCGGTCAGTCGCGGGGAGCGTTTCTTCGCCGGCCATAGAGCAACTCCGCAGCGACCATGATGCTGGTGCAAATGCGAGACTCTCCAATCCGGCGAATGTGCTGCGCTATGCGCCCGTTCGGGTTGCCGACGAGGTCGGAAGCCACGTTGGTGTCGAGCAGGTAACGTATTAGAGATCAAGCGGATCAGGTGGCATGTCAGAGATTGGGGGGAAGTCCTCGGAAAGCGTTTCCAGCCCCGCCAGACGGCAAGCAGGGACCTGCGAGGCGCAGGTTCGATGACGAGCCGCTTGCCTTCCTTGCGCATGATCGCTTCGTCACCGGGAAGCTCGAACTCGCGAGGAATACACACTGCCTGGTTGCGACCGTTCTTAAAACAGCTTGAGGTAA
>DASRAA010000138.1:0-4212 GCA_035638375.1 Binatia bacterium
GATACGTACATTGGCCATGACTCATTTCAACGGCAACGGAACTTTCACCTACCTGCACTACAGGGTGATAAACGGCACACCCGTGACTCCCGATTGGGTCCCTGATAGCGGTACGTATTCCGTTAAGCCGGATTGCACAGCATCGGCTATCTTTGATGGCCCCATTCCTGTACACCTGGTGGTAGTCAACAACGGCAAAGATTTTCGGGGTGTCGTGGATGGCAACGCGATCACGCTTTCGGGTTCAAGAGTGCGGTAGGCTACTCGACGACGTAGTATACGGCGACGCCGCTGACCGCAGTGTTGAGTAATTTGGGTCAGAAACGGGCTTCTGGGAAGTTTTCATCGTGCTTCCTCCCAATCGTTAGGATCCTTTTGTCAGTAGATTCATTTATGTGGGAGGTGGCTCGAGCAGGTCGCGATTCATGGCCAGGATAAGGCCTGTTCGAGCTATGGTTTTTCGTTTACGGCAGCAGCGAACTTAAGTCTCGCAAAGGCACGCGCATTCGACGTCAAAGTTTGGTCGGCAAAAAAACGTCCCGTTGGTCGGCAATCTTGAAACTGATAATGCGTTCCGTTGAGTCCGGTTTGCCCGTGAGAACGAAGCCGCTCGCGCGGCGGACGCTGCCGCGTGGGTGATGCGAGCAGTGGTGGCTCCGCGCAGATAAATTGTGGGTCACAAGGAGGTCCCTGTGACCCATCTACGAAAAACCATGCTGGAAGAACTCCAGCGACGTCATTACTCTGAGGCTACCACACACTACTACATCCGCCATGTCGAAAGGTTCGCACGGCATTTCCACTGCTCTCCGGATCGTTTAGGTCCACAACACATTCGCGAGTACCAAGCTCACCTCTTCACCAAGCAGAAGTTATCGCCCGGCGCGGTGACAAACCATCTCTGTGCCTTGCGATTTTTCTATATCCAGACACTCAAAAAGCGGTGGAGCATCGCCGACACTCCGTATCCGAAGAAAACTCATCGCCTGCCAACCATTCTTAGCCAAGAAGAAGTAGCACAGCTCATCGATGCCGCTCCCACTCCTTACTACCGCACCATCCTGATGACCCTCTACGCCACTGGCCTTCGGAACGCGGAGTTGACTCGTTTGAAGGTTAGCGACATCGACAGTCGGCGGATGGTGATCCACGTCCAGGGCGGCAAGGGTCGCCAAGATCGCGACGTAATGCTCAGTCCCGTTCTGCTCGAAGAACTCCGCGCCCACTGGCGGCGTTTGCGGAAAAAATCCAGCGTCTGGCTGTTCCCCGGCAATCGCTGGCACACCGGCGATCAGCCGATGGACACCAAAACGCCGCGTCACGCGTGCCAGTACGCTGCTCGCCGCGCAGGGATTCAGAAGAAGGTCTATCCTCACGTCCTCCGCCACTGCTTTGCCACACACTTGCTCGAAGCCGGCGCCGACCTGCACACCATTCAGATCCTGTTGGGTCATCACGACCTGAAAGAGACTGCTCGCTATCTCCATCTTTCGCAGCGTCACCTGCACGCGACGGCCAGTCCTCTGGATTCGTTGGTACTGAAAGGCAGATCACAACCGGAGAGATAGATGAATCGGCCGCCTCTGGAGGTGGCCGACCTGGTCCGCACCGCAGGCACTGCTTTCATCGAGCGCAACCGTCGGTGGCTCCGTTGGACGCACATCAAAGTCCTGCTTGCCATTGCACGCTGTCGCACCGCCGCACTCGGCGGTCACATCGATGAGTGCTCGCGTTGTGGGCATCGCGCTGCCATCTCGTATAACAGTTGCCGCAATCGCCATTGCCCGAAGTGTCAGACTGGCGCTCGCGAACGCTGGATCCAGGCACGTCGCAGCGAACTTCTGCCCTCACCCTACGTCCATGTCGTTTTCACCCTGCCACCGCAACTGGCGTCATTAGCACTCCAGAACAAGAAGGTCATCTACGGTCTGTTGCTCCGGGCCAGTGCCGAAACCCTGCTGGAAGTCGCGCCCAACCCCGCCCACCTCGGAGCCGAGATCGGTTTCTTCAGCGTGCTTCACACCTGGAACCAGAAACTCCAGCTTCATCCCCATATTCACTGTGTCGTCCCCGCCGGCGGAGTCTCGCTTGATCACCGCCGCTGGATTCGATCGCACCCACGCTTCTTCCTGCCCATCGCCGTACTACGGCGCGTGTTCCGCGGCAAGTTCGTCGCCGGCCTGAAATCTGCCTTCGAGCACGGTCAACTCCACCTAGCCGGAGAACTCGCGCCGCTCGCCCATCCCAAGTTCTTCGCTGCCTGGCTGCGTCCCCTCTTCCGCAAAGACTGGATCGTCTACTCCAAACCACCGTTTGGTGGTCCTGAGTATGTGCTCCACTACCTTGGCCGTTACACCCACCGCGTAGCCATCTCCAACCACCGACTGGTTTCGTTCGACGACGGCCAGGTCACTTTTCGTTGGCGCGACTCCGCTCACAACAATGAGCAGAAGCTGATGACGCTATCGCTGGACGAGTTCTTGCGCCGCTTCCTCCTGCATCTACTCCCCAGAGGTTTCGTGCGCATCCGCCACTTCGGTTTCCTCGCCAGTCGCCGCAGAGCTCAACTTTGGCCGCTGTGCCTTGCAGCACTCGACTCGGTACCAGCGCAAACCGAAACCGCAACATTCACGGCTCAGGACATGAACCCCCATTGGTTCTGTCCCCAATGTGGCGGCCCCATGGTAATCATCGAGAGACTAACTGCCGCTCAAATCCAACTTCGCTCCCCACCCAAGGTGTCGATAGCTGCAGCATGAAGTCGCTATCTCATTTCGCCAACTTCACCCCCTCAGCGGCGCTACGCCGACTTGTGTCTTCTCCCCGAACGGCTCGTAGCTTCACACCCCTCGTCATGATCAATACCACCCTGCAACATCAGCGAACGGCCACATCGGACCACTCGCCTGCCACTCCCGCGCCAGCCCCCTCCCTACTCCGCCTACATTCAATCCCCATAGACCCACCGCGTCCGCCGCAAACCCGAGCGGCTTCCTTCTGACGGCTTTATCGAACGCGCGCCCCAACACTCATTTCTCCACACTCTTCCCACCCGCGCGCGTCCGATAAAGCACTTACGTTATCCGGACAGCAATTGGGTGTTGTCTTCTTGGAGCACGTTTAGGCAGGGTTTCCGCGGACGACCGCGTCTATTTACACCAATTCAAAGAGTGGAGGTGTTTCGAGGCTTGGTTCCGGTGATTAAGGCTAATGCAAACAATGATTGCCGCGTGGCAATTCGATTACGACTCCTTTCTCGCCGGCAATCCCACTTGTCGTATAAGCTGACCAAAACGCGGGTCGGCGCGCAGCGGATCGAACCGCGGCTCGGAATTGAGCCAAATCAGGCATATCGAGTGCGCATCATAAGATTTTTGCAGCCATTTGAACGCGTCGTCCCTCTCCCCTAGTGCGGTGTGACCGGTTGCCACTTCGTACGGACAGATGTAGCGTTGCTGCAAGAGAGCCTGGAGACTTTTTTCCAAAGATCTGGCGCGCGTCGTCTCGCCAGCAAGCGCCAATATGCTGACGGTGGTTGCCACATCAATCGGGGCGGCCTCTGGAAATTTGACAGGTTCAATTTCCCGTATGGCTTCCCTGAATTCTCCCTTTTGCACTTCGGCCAGAGCGACATAGGTGCGGCAGGTGTAACAACTGGGATCGAGTTGTAGGGCTTTCCGTCCTTGGTCGATCGCCCTATCGTACTGCCGGCCCATGTAGAAATAGAAACTGCTGTCGGCCAGAATCGTCAATGAAAAGGGATCGAGTTCCCGCGCAAGCTGGTTCTCGGCGAACGCCTCATTCTGACCTCTGAGTGATGCCAGGAAATACGCATAGTGATCGTGGGCAAGTGCATTGCCGGGATTCAGCTCAAGGGCTCGCCTCAAGCGCTGTTCTGCCTCCGGCCAGTTCCACTCATAAGCAAATTCCACCCAGCCGAGCGCGTCCTGGGCTTCGGAAAGAGTTTCGTCGAGCTGCAGCGCGTGTGTGGCCGCCGCCTTCGCCTTCGGCATGACTTCGTTGGGCGCGCGATAGAAGTCAGCCAGAGCAGCGTAGGCCACAGCCAGACCTGAGTACGCCAGGGCCGATTGAGGATCGTTTGCGATGGCGAGATTGAAATTGGAAATGCTGCTTTCGAGGTCTGCCTCCGAGGTTGCGTTATTGAGGTCATGACGTCCGCGCAGATAGGCCTCGTAGGATTCTGGATTCACC
>DASRAA010000139.1:0-4128 GCA_035638375.1 Binatia bacterium
GAAATTCTTAACTATTGCAATCCAGGCGATCACGTTTTTACCGATGATGAGTGTAATGGCGATGTTACAACAGTTGACCTGCAGTGAGTGCCAACCTCTCTCGAAAAAGGGAAGCGACAGGGAGCCAAAGTGAAGTCGGCGGTTTACGTCAAGCCGGGTGCGAAAGCCCTTATTTCTCCAGCCCAGCCCAGTTCACGATCACGGTGATGGGAGGCGTGCTGACATCGTCCAGTGTCATCGCAAACAGGAAGCGCTGGCCGTCCGTCCGCACCACGACGCTGCCCTTCGCTTTGAAAAGTGGCGCCGGGATTCCGAGTTCGAGCGCACCGTTGCTAGAAAGCTTGATCGAAACTGCGATCAACTGGTCTCCCAGTCTGTAATAAAGCTCCTTGCCGTCCTTCCGCCAGAATGGACTGGTGCCGCCGCCGGTGGAGACACGCACGCCGGGACCCGGTCCGCGAAATGGGCGTACGAAAACTTCATCGCGCCCGGTTTCATCCGACACGTAGGCGACCCACTTGCCGTCAGGCGAGAACCTGCCGAACTTCTCCTCCGCTGGGGTTTGCGCGACCGGAATGGGCTGGCGATCGTTGCCGGTGACCGACACGGCCATCACATCACGCGCGGTCTTGGGATTCTGAGGGTTAAAGAGAATGTACTTGCCATCGGGCGACCAGTCGGCGATATTCTTGGCTTCCCCGGAGGCGTACAAAAGTTCGCCGGGACCGTTACTGTCCACTGCCTTCCAACAGAGATCAATAAGGCCGCGGGGCACACAACCAAATGCGATCTTGCTTCCGTCGGGCGACCAGCGCGGGCCGGTAGCGCCCCCTCTGATTCCTAGGGGAGTGAGCGTACCGCGCGCCATGTCCATTAGAGAGATCGACCCCTTGCCCGCACCTCTCTGGATATTGACCGCCAGTTTGCGGCCATCGGGCGACAGTTCCGCATTCTGCAAATCCTCGATCGGTTCGCCGACCACACCAACCGCTTTCCCCGAGCGATCGAGCCAGGTCATTTGCCGCCTAAAGACCGCATCCGGACGGTAGGCGATGGTTCCGTTGCTCGATGCGCTGAAGCGCATGGGCCCCGTATAGGGAGTGGTCGAGACGCCTAAGGCTACAGGGATCGGCTCTCCCGAGAGTTTCATCCCGTCGGGATCGAAACGCTGCCCATACAACACGCTCTCCCGTATGAAGAAAAGATGCGCGGGCGGCGCAAAAATCGCCGGTCCGTCTGCCACGCAAATTTTGTGATACTCGTGGCTGTCGAGCGCGCCAGCGTAGACGCCCTCCACCTCTGGCGTCCCGCTGATCCAGAACAGGAAGTGACGTCCATCGGGCAGGAATTGCGGGACGCGATGAGTCACCTCCTGAGGGCGAAGTTGCGTAACCGGCTCGGGCTGACCGCCAGTGGCGGGCATCCGATACAGAACGCCAAAGCCCGCCGGAGAAAAGAGAATCGTTCCGTCGGCACTCCACGTGCCACCGCGCGGCTGGGCCGCGTCGGCCAGCGTCTGTACGGTCCCTGTGGCTACATTGATGCGCTTCAATTTCTTGTCAGCAAAGAATCCGATCCACTTGCCATCGGGTGACCAGAAAGTTCCCAGAAATGGCGATTCCGTGCCCGGCAGTGGTTTCGCTACCTCGGAATCGAGCGGCCGCAACCAGAGCCGATAACTCTTGCCGTCTTCCGTGTCAGCGCTAAAGACGATCGAGCGTCCAGCGGGCGACAAGGTCAATGCATTACTTAACCCGAAAAGGGCGCCATTGCTCTCGCTGGGAGTCACAATCTGAAGGCGCACCTCCTGCGGGCGCTCGTTCGTGTGCCTGACATAAAGGGTTCCAGATGCGATCGCGCCGAGCACGGCAATGGCGGCAATCGCCCGGGGCAGTACACGTCGTCCTAGCAAGGTCTGCCGTGTGGTTGCCACACTCAGCGACAGGGCGTCGTCGGGCTGGCCAACACCCGTGATCAACTGATCGAGTACACGCCGTGCCTCGCCAATGTCCCGCAGACGCTGTTTGGGATCGCGCGCCAGGCAGTCATGCAGTAGCGCACGCAACCGCGCAGGCATTTCCCCGGGCAGCGCCGTCCAGTCGACTTCGCGCGTCAGCACCGCTGCGAGCGTATCCGACACGTCCTCCGCCTGGTAGCCCCGTTTGCCCGCGAGCATTTCATAGACGACAACGCCGAAGGCCCAGATGTCGGCGCGCCGGTCGACCGCCTTGCCTTTGGCCTGCTCAGGAGACATGTACGCGGCTGTCCCCAGGATCACTCCCAGCTGAGTCGCGCGTCCGGTGAGTGTCGGCGAGTTCATAAGTTCCGCCGACCCACTCGCGTCGTCGGGCGAGAACGCCTTGGCCAAGCCGAAGTCGAGCAGCTTGACGGTGCCGTCGTCGCGGATCTTGATGTTTGACGGCTTCAAATCGCGATGAATGATGCCGCGCTCATGGGCGAACTCCATTCCCTCCGCGATCTGCCGAGCGATGGGCAGAGCCTCTTCCAGTGGAATCGCGCCGTGCACGAGACGGTCGGCAATCGTGGGGCCTTCCACGAGTTCGAGGATAAGAGCGCGATCCTCCACGCCATAAATGGCAGCGATGTTGGGATGATTGAGCGACGCCAGCACTTGCGCTTCGCGCGTGAATCGCGCCAGGCGTTCGTGGTCGTTGGCGAAAGAATCGGGAAGCACCTTGATGGCGACATCGCGCCCCAGCTTGGTGTCGGTGGCGCGATAAACCGCTCCCATCCCGCCCTCGCCGATCTTGGTGGTTATTTTGTAGTGGGCGATGTTCGATGGCGCGGTCATCGACTTGGTGTGCGAATGATACCACTCGGATCATTCGTAGACATCCGAAGCGGAGAGCAATAGGGCTACTCGGAGGCGTTGGGTGGCATAATCGCATTATAAGAGGGCGCCCCTTTTGGGGTAGGTTGTCATCGTTGGCATGATCACCTACGAAAGGAGCACCCTCAATGAGCAGCGAAAAGTATATTGGGCTGGATGTTCATCAAGCAACGATTTCGGTCGCGGTGACGGATTCACAAGGCAAGGTCATTATGGAGTCCATCCTGGAAACGAAAGCGTCTATCATCCTGGAGTTCTTCGCTGGACTACGCGGCAGCCTGTTCGTGACCTTCGAGGAAGGCACCTGGGCAGCCTGGCTCTACGACCTGCTCAAGCCGCATGTGACCGAGGTTCTGGTCTGCAATCCGCGCAAGATCCCACTACACAAACAGGGTAACAAGAGTGACAAGATCGATGCTCGCAAACTGGCTGAGCGGCTGCGCCTCCATGATCTCAAGTCTGTCTACCACGGGGAAAACGGGATACGCATGTTGCGCGAGTTGGCCCGAAGTTATCTCACCGTGGTCAAAGATCTCTCCCGGGTCATGAATCGGTTGAAAGCCCTGTACCGTAGCTGGGCGATCCCGTGCGCCGGCCGGGACGTTTACTATAGGCGCCATCGCAGCCAATGGCTGGAGAAAATACCCGAGGCCGGAACTCGTCGCCGCGCCGAGCAACTCTATCAGCAACTGGACATGCTGCAGCACTTGCGCCAACAAGCGCGCCGCGAACTTCTGGCGGAGAGTCGCAAACATGCCATCACGGCCAGGCTACGGAAGATTCCGTCGCTGGGACCGATTCGTTGTGCCTTGGCGGTGGCGCTGATTCAGACCCCGCATCGTTTTCGCAGCAAACGCCAACTCTGGACCTACAGCGGACTGGGGCTGGAAACCCGCGACAGCGGAGAATATCACTTCGTCCATGGCCAACCGAGGCGGCGCAAAAAACAGGCGACGATTCGCGGCTTGAACAAGGATTACAACCATGATCTGAAAGGCCTGTTTAAAGGTGCGGCCACCCGGGCCAGTGTAAAACCCGGACCGTTCCAGGATTTTTACCAGCGCTCACTCGCCAAAGGCATCAAGCCCACCATGGCACGCCTCACGCTGGCACGCAAGATTGCCGCCATTACGCTGACACTGTGGAAGAAGGGAGCACCGGCCACCCCGTTGGGGTGGTTGTATGACTCAGAAACTGAATGAGCAAAGTGTGGGGCGAGTAGCAAGCAGCTTGGTTCGAATTAAAATCTGAGCACAACAAAGCTCGGCAGCTAAGGC
>DASRAA010000140.1:0-13299 GCA_035638375.1 Binatia bacterium
CGTGTAGTCGCAAGGCTACCCGTGAAGCGTTGATAGGGGCACATGCAGGCGGGGCTATTGAGCCGTGAAAGAGGTCGGAAATCAGAGCGCCGACGCAGTTCCATTATGTGGAAGGCAACACCGGTGAATGCGAGACGGCGAGCATTGATCGGGCTCTGCGCGGTCGAAGAACCCATGCATGCATGAAAACTTCACGCGCGAGAACCGGGAGGTCCCATCAGCGCCCGATACGAAGTATGTGAGGGCCGGTTGGAGAAGGACATGATCCAGAAGTCCAACATGCACGTTGATGGGAAGTCGGACGGTCGTGTATTACCGACGAAGTGCCCGAACAAATGCGGGAACCCGCGGGCGGAGGGCATGGAGGGAAGACGACCGGCCAAGGAGAACGCCGAGCAGACGACCACATCCCAGACCCAGAGCTGGAACGATGCGTTGAGCGGCTTGCGTGGCGTGCGGGAAGCAGCAAAGAGGGACAAGCGGTTAAAGTTCACGGCGCTACTTCACCATGTATCCGTTCCACTTTTGGAGAGCAGCTTCTACGCCCTGAAGCGGGACGCAGCACCGGGAGTCGACGGAGTGACATGGCAGGAGTACGAGACGGGCCTGGGTGAGCGACTAAAGGATTTGCATAGCCGCGTGCATCGAGGAACGTATCGAGCGCAACCTTCCAAGAGAGCCTACATACCCAAGACAGATGGACGACAACGTCCGTTAGGGATCGCCGCGCTGGAGGATAAGATCGTCCAGCACGCCGTGGTGACGGTCCTCAATCAGATTTACGAAGAGGACTTTCAGGGGTTCTCCTATGGGTTCCGACCTGGGCGACGCCAGCATGATGCGCTGGACGCGCTCTGGGTAGGACTCATGCGGAAGAAAGTGAGCTGGGTGCTTGACGCAGACGTCCGGAGCTTCTTCGATGAAGTTCGGCATGACTGGCTCCTAAAGTTCGTCGAGCATCGCGTCGTTGATCGACGGATACTTCGCCTCATTCGCAAGTGGCTGAGGGCCGGAGTATCGGAAGAAGGACAATGGTCGAAGACGGAGAAGGGAACTCCGCAAGGGGCGGTAGCTTCACCGCTGCTTGCGAATGTATATCTCCACTACGCATTCGACCTGTGGGTCCAGCACTGGCGGCGACATCATGCGACGGGAGACGTAATCGTCGTCCGATACGCTGACGATGCTGTGTTGGGTTTTCAGCACCGCGCCGACGCGGAGCGTTTTCTCCAGGACTGGAAGGAACGCCTGAGTCGGTTCGGTTTGGAGCTGCACCCGGACAAGACACGACTGATCGAGTTCGGGCGTTTTGCAGCTGCAAACCGGAAGGAGCGAGGAGAAGGTAAACCGGAAACGTTCGACTTCCTTGGGTTCACCCACATCTGTGGGCAAACCTGGAAGTCCGGCAAATTCCTCGTCTTACGCAAGACCATCCACAAGCGACTCTCCGCCAAGCTGAGAGTGCTGAAGGAGGAGCTTCTAAGACGCAGGCATCTGTCGGTGGCGGAACTCGGGAAATGGTTGAGGTCCGTAGTGCAAGGATACTTCAACTATCATGCGGTTCCCGGGAATCTGGCCAGTCTACGCAGTTTTCGGTTGCAGGTGATCCGACGATGGATGCGTGCGCTTCGGCGCCGCGGTCAAAAACACCGGCTCACTTGGCCTCGCCTAGTCGCTCTTGCGGACCGCTGGCTTCCCCGACCTACCATTCTTCATCCCTATCCCAACCTGCGCTTCGACGCCAGGCATCCGAGGTAAGAGCCGCATGCAGCAATCCTGCACGTGCGGATCTGTGCGGGGGGCGTCAGGCAACTGACGTCCCTACCGCGACCCGAAACCATGGGGTGAACCCCTTTGGTGGCACAAATTTTTAGGGCACAGCTACCGTTTTTGTAAGAGTGTTCTTGCATCTTCTAGCAGGAGAAGGGGTCTGGGGAAGGGGACGGCATCTGAGTCCCCGTCCCCAGCAGCCCTTTCGAAATCTTTTCGTCGTTAGCGACGGTGGTGAAGCCGGGATTCTTGCCTAGGGCGCGTAAGAGTACCGAAGATTTTGCCAGAGTTGCCGCATGACCATTCTCTGCAGAAAGTTGTCTGGACGGGACTCATTTCACGTTTACGCCAAACGGAGCACCTATTTTCAAGCTTTGGTTAGTGTAGCGGCGAAGAGCGTAGACTCTCTCCGACAGGCGCAGCCAATCTGCGACAATCAAGTGGTGTGTAACAGATACCGTTTGACGCACTCGAAGCATTATCTTGCTGAACGTTTTCAGGCGACCGCTGATGAAGTTGAAGAGCATCCGCGATACAACATTGCGCCAACGCAGCCCGTGCTAATCGTCCGTAAAGAACACGGCAAGAAAATTCGCCACTTCACAACCATGCGTTGGGGATTGATTCCGTCCTGGGCAAAGGACATGAGCATCGGAAATCGGACGCTCAACGCTCGGTCGGAGACCGTGACAACGACGCCGGCATTTCGAGATTCGATCCTTACGAAACGTTGCCTCGTTCCTGCGGATGGATTCTACGAATGGCCACTATCGTTCATGATGAATAGTTTCCACTATTCCGCGTCCCGAACTATT
Organism: Binatia bacterium; assembly: GCA_035638375.1. Lineage (GTDB taxonomy): Bacteria > Acidobacteriota > Terriglobia > Terriglobales > Acidobacteriaceae > DASRAA01. Next base: position 2,586 of record DASRAA010000140.1, read on the forward strand.
GCCGAGTGACTGGAGGCCTTTTGCATTCGGGGCGAAATCACTGCCTTAAGGTTGGAGGAGCTCCGTAACGGGCTGACGAACACCGTGGAGTCCAAATCCAAGCTGTATCCCGAAGCGCGTTCCGGCAGTCGCTCCAACTGCCAACTCCACAAACCCGAGAAAAAACGCTGGCACTGTCCCTGCCCAAGCGCTTGAACCTTGCGAATGGTGTCGTCGGTGGGAAAACGCAGGATTCCCAGCACGGTGTGCAAGGCTGGGTCCGCTCGCGGCAAACTGGTGTGCGCGAAGCGCCGCGCCCCGGCCACGACCGAAAGCAAAAAGGCGGTGAAGGTCTGCACTGGATCGATCGCGTTGGGAGAGGTCAGGGAAATTGGCAGATGCTGCCGCGCTGCATCGCGATATCCGATCCGCCGCAGAAACTCGAAAAAACAGCACCAGCCCGCCAAACGGCGTCACCGCTCGCACCGTCTCACGCAATTCCACTTTCCTCCCCGCCCCAAAGAGCGGTAATTTTCCAGTGCACTGTTTTGTCCTCCGCGGCGTTTCTTCTATCCAACTGAAACTTAACTGAGTTGCGACAAGACAGTGCTACTTAATTTCGGAATTCAGGCTAAAATTCCCCCCATACGCGCAGCAGTTGACGAAACGTTTGCCTGCCCAGCTTCGTTCTTTTTAGCAAGGGAGCTTTTCGAATGGAAAACGCCTTAAGAGACGTCCGCTACGCCTTTCGCATGCTGTTTAAGAGTCCCGGCTTCATGCTTGTCGCCGTTCTGGCGCTCGGGTTGGGCATTGGGGCAAACACCGCCATCTTCAGCGTTTTCAACGGGATGCTCTGGCGGCCCCTGCCCGTAAAGAATCCTCAGGAACTCGTCAGTGTCAGCGAAAAGACGCGTGATTTCACCTTCTCTTTCCCCCTGTCATACGCGGACATCCAGGACTACAGCCAGCTCAAAGCCGTGTTCAACGGCATGATCGGCTACTCGACGTCTCCAGTGAACTTCGGTGCGCAAGGCCGGCCTGAGCGAGCTTGGGCTGAACTTGTTACCGGAAACTATTTCTCAGTTCTGGGTCTCCAGGCCGCCCGTGGCCGCACTTTTGCCAGCGATGAAGGCACAGTTGGTGGTAAGGATATGGTGCTCGTCCTCAGTTACAAGTACTGGCAAAAGCGATTCGGCGGCAGCCCGAACATCGTTGGGCAGACCGTTCAAGTCAACAATCACGCATTCACCGTCATTGGCGTCGCGCCCGAAGAGTATCGCGGGGCCTACTATTTCCTTGAACCTGATTTTTACCTGCCTCTATCGGCTGTCCCCACCATCGATCCAGCGAACGCCGATGTGCTTACGAACCGCCGCTCCGCCTTTCTCCGGGTTCTTGGCCGCCTTCAGCCCGGTGTGACTCCCGAACAGGCCATGGCCGCCGCGCAGCCTGTTGACCGGCGTCTCGAGCAGGACTTTCCGGACATGCACAAAGGCCTGAGCTTGCTGGTCATTCCTGAACTCAAAGCGCGCCCCGAGCCCGGGCTCGGCGGCTTCATGTCCACGGCCGTGGTCGTCTTCATGCTCCTCGTCGGCCTGGTGTTGCTGATTGCCTGTGCCAATGTCGCGAACTTGATCCTGGCGCGGGCCAATGGCCGCAGGAAGGAGTTCGCCACTCGAACTGCGCTCGGAGCCAGCCGCTGGCGCATGGTGCGGCAGCTTCTGACAGAAACTGTAATACTTTCCATTTTTGGGGGACTGGTGGGGCTGCTCTTCGCGCGCTGGGCCGCCATGATGCTCACTTCCATCCAGATTCCGACCGACATTCCCCTGCGCCTCTTTGATCTCCGCATGGATTGGCGCATCTTCGGTTATGCCTTCTTCATTGCCCTGGCGACAGGCATCGTTGCCGGCCTCGTCCCGTCCCTTCAGGCGGCGCGCACCGATCTGGCCGATGTGTTGAAGGCAGGGGGCCGGTCTGGCGGCGGCTCCGCGGGCCATCATCGTTTTCGCAATGCATTAGTTGTCTCGCAGGTTGCTGTTTCACTACTGCTTCTGGCCTGCGCGGGATTTTTCATTCGCAGCTTGCAAAATTCCGCTCACGTGGACATGGGCTTCCGCGTGGACCACACGCTGATGATGAACGTGGATCTCGGCCTGCAGGGCTACTCAGAACAACGCGGGCAGCAGTTTTACCAGCAGATTACCGAGCGCGTTCGCTCGCTCCCCGGAGTTCACGACGCAGCTATTGGCTCCTATATCCCGATGGGCTACGACAATTCGCCCGTCAATATCTTTCCGGAAGGGCAAGTCGTTGACGACAAGTCCAAAACCGAGACTTCCTGGAACGATATGGTTCAGCCGAGCTATTTCCGCAGCGCCGGGACTCCCGTAATCCAGGGTCGCGAATTCACCGCAGCCGATTCCGCCACGGCTCCGAAGGTGGCGATTGTCAACGAAATGTTCGCCAGGAAGATCTGGCCCGGCGAAAACCCTATTGGCAAGTCATTTCGCACGGAGAAGAATGGGCCGCAGATTCAGGTCGTCGGCGTCACTCGAACAGGAAAATATCTGTTTCTGTATGAAACGCCGCAGATGTGCGTCTACTTCCCGCTGGCGCAGCGATACGCCTCGGGCGCCACACTCTTCGTTTATTCCGAAGGCGACCCGCTGCAACTCGTCAGTGCAGTGCGCGATCAGATTTCCCAGCTCGACGCGGGGCTCCCGGTCTATGCCGTCATGACGATGGACTCTCACGTCCGGTATGGCAAGCCACTGCTCCCGGCGCGGCTTGGCGCGATGCTGGTCGGCGCTTTCGGCCTGCTTGGGCTGGTTCTCGCAAGCGTCGGAGTGTACGGGGTGGTGTCCTATTCCGTGAGCCAGCGTACGCAAGAGATCGGCATTCGCAGCGCGCTCGGTGCGCAACGCGGGCACGTGCTGGGCATGGTGTTGAAGCAGGGCATGAGCATGGCGCTCGTCGGCATCGGGATTGGACTTGCCCTTTCCTTACTGCTCTTTCGCGGATTGGGTGCGGTCTTGTACGGCGTCAAGGTGTTTGACCCCGTCACTCTGTCGAGCGTTTCCGCTTTGCTGCTGCTCGTGGCGTTCGCCGCGAGCTGCGTGCCGGCGGTTCGCGCGACTCGTGTTGACCCGGTCGTCGCGCTTCGCGAGGAATAGCGCCCGCGGGTTGCGTTAAAAAAATATGGTAACCGCGCGCGTTTGGGCTAATTCTCTTCTGCCTGTAACCGCACCAAGTACGATTGAGCCATCCCCATGCCTCTTCCAACCTCTTTCCATTTCCGTGAGGGTCGAGAACTCAGCCAAACGTTCTCGGCACTCCGTGCACGCCAATATCGCGCACGAAGAGCCGTGCAATTCTATGAATTTTGCTCCTTGGCCGCCGCACGTCGGGCAAACAATCTCCTTCTCCACAAGCTGGCCATTTTCATCCTTACTTTCAAGTGACTGAAGGCCTTTTGCGTTCGGGCCGAACCTACTACCTAAGGCGCAGGTGGCTCCCCAACCACTCGACATAGTCTTGTGCTTCTACAAGTCGTTAAGGAAGCCGAGGAGTTGGTCCACAGGTCGGTACCGTTTGAATTTGCCGTTCATTAGCTTCGTTTTGCTGAGCGCCTTCTCCTTCATGGCCAGGTCGCGAAACATTGACTTGACTCCTAGGTCGTACCGCCCCTTAATATAGGGCGACGCCATATATGGACAGTACACTTTCGCAGACGGAATGGAAGAGAGGCAGCGCCGAGATGTTGATTCTCTCGCTCATCGAAGCACGCCCTCGTCACGGCTATGAAATCAGCAAGCTCATTGAGCAACGCTCCGGGGGAGCGGTTCGTTTCTATGTGGCTTCGCTCTACCCGCTACTCTATCGCCTCGAACGTCGGGGCTGGATAGAGGGGCGCTGGGTCGAAAAGAGCGGCCAGCGTCGCCGCCGGTACTATCGACTCACGCGGCAGGGCCGCAGAGTTCTCGCTGCGCAGCTTCGCGGCTGGCGCGAATTTGTCGCCGGCATCAATCGCATCACCGAGGTGGAAAATGCCTGAATGGAAATCGGAAATTCTTCGCAGGCTCGCTTCGATGCATCTGGCTCCGGGGCGCGAAGCGGAAATCTCCGACGAACTCGCCCAGCACCTTGGAGATTGCTATCAGGAGCTTCTCCCAGGCGGTGAAACGCCCGAATCGGCTCAGAGTGCCGCGCCCGAAGAACTTCGCAGCAAAGAGTTGCTTGCCCGAAGCCTCAGGCCTGTCGAAAGAGGCTTTTATCGCCAGCCAATCGCACCAGGAAGAGCCACCGGCAAGTTCTTCTTTTGTAGTTTGGAGGTGGTCTGTTGCTCAAGGAGCTAGTTCTTTCGACAGGGGACGATATTCGCTTTGCGTTTCGGATGATGAAACATAGCTTCGGCGTGAGCGCTGTGGCTGTTTTGTCCCTCGGGTTGGGAGTCGGAGCGACGATTGCAATTTTTTCCGTGATTTATGCAATGGCCCTTAGGCCGCTGCCCGTGCAACAGCCTGATCAGTTGGTCGAGGTCGCGCGAGCTGACGAAACAAACTTGCATTCGTACGCGGAGTGGAAACTCTTTCGAGACCGGCAAGATATCTTTTCCGGCGTTTTGGCCTACAACCGTTCCTACACCGACTTCGGCGGGCAGTTCATCATAGCGGACTCCAAAGGACAGCAGGACGCGACGGGGCTGTATGTTTCCGGTGGTTACTTCTCAACGCTTGGCGTCTCAGCCGTTTTAGGTCGAGTCCTGCAATCTTCGGATGACCAGCCTGGTGCACCGCCCGTATGCGTAATTGGTTACAAATTGTGGCGGCGATTGTACGGCCAATCGGCAGATGTACTCGGCCAGGCCATTCGGGTCAATGGAAACGAATTTGTGATCGTAGGAGTGGCCCCCGCGTCCTTTTTCGGTGTGGATATCGGCGCTGCACCTGAGATCTTCATCCCGCTTGAGGCAGAAAGAACGTACAAGGACTACCCTCAAGTGTTCGGACCTCAGATGCCGTCGCTGGACGATCCGAAAGGTACGATACTGAGTTTCGTGGGCAGGTTAAAGCCGGGAGCCAGCGTTAGCCAAGCCAACGCTCGATTGCAGGTCCTTGCTGCAGAAATACAGAGAACCGTATCGCCAAAAGTAGACGAAAGCAATGGGCGATCGGTTGTGCCTCGCTCTATGGTGGCGTATCCCATGACCTCCGGTGCCTGGCTGCAAGACATAGACGTCGTGTTGCTTTTGATGGCCATGGCCGCAGTCGCTCTCATCATCGCTTGCGCGAACTTAGGCAATCTACTGCTCGCGCGAGCTGCAAAGCGGCGGGCGGAGATCGCCACTCGGCTTATGCTCGGAGCCTCGCGCTGGCGCTTGGTCCGTCAGTTGCTGACGGAGAGCATTGCGCTCTCCGTCTCCGGAGCTGCTGCCGGACTGCTCATCGCTCATTGGGGGCGCCAAATGCTGCTATGGGCGCTGTCCTTTCCCGGTGAGCCACTTTTGCTGGACTCGTCCTGGGATGCGAAGCTTGTTGCCTTTGCCTTGGGCATCACCCTGTTCTGCGCCTTGCTCTTTGGGTTGGCGCCTGCCATCGGGGCTACTGATATTTCGCTCTATTCGGCCATGAACAATGGCGTGACAACCGGGAAGCTTAGAAACCGGTTTATGAATTCTCTGCTCGTTGTCCTGCAGGTTGCTTTATCCCTGACGCTGCTTGTCAGCGCGGGTTTGCTGGCGCGGACTCTCCAGACGCTCCTGGCGCAGGATTTAGGCTACGACCCCAAAGGCGTCCTGACGGCTCACCCGACACAGCAAGGCGTCGGCGAGAGTCCGCAGCGCAATGCAATGGTCGGCGAGCAGTTACTGACGGCATTCCGGTCCGTACCTGGTGTCACATCTGCATCATGGAGTCGCGCGTCTTCCAGTAATAGGCCTTCACACTTGACTGTTCCTGGGCCACGGGGATCGGAGCGACGGTCGGGTTCTTATCGGATCCTTATTTCCTCGGACTTTTTCAGCACGAAGCGCACTCCGATGTTGGCGGGCCGGGAATTTAATGACAGCGACACCGACAAGTCTTTCCCGGTTGCTGTTCTCAGCGAAGAGTTGGCCAAAGAACTTTTCCGGGGAGTGAATCCCGTCGGCCTCGGATTTCGCGAGCAGGATAGCGATAACGAGCAGGGATACACCGTCGAAGTTGTTGGCGTCAGCAGAGACATACAATATCGCCGCCCCGGTTCCGCCCCACTTCGCATCTTGTACAGGCCGGTTTCTCAGTGCGCGACTTCGTGTTCGGGAATCGGCAGCTACGAAATTCGAGTCGTCGGCACGTTCGCGGACGCAACCAAACGATTGGAGAGCGCAGCCGCGGCCGTCGACTCTCACGCCTCTTTGAAGTTCGACCTGCTGAGCAATGCGATGGACGGCGTCCTGCACCGAAATCGCGCCACGGCGTTGATTGCGACGATCTTCGGCTTGTTTGCCGGTCTGCTCGCTATGATTGGCGTTTACGGGGTGACCTCCTACGCGACAGCAGAGAGGACTCGCGAAATCGGAATTCGCATGGCGCTGGGCGCGCAGCCCGGCGACGTGTTCCGCATGATGATGCGCGAAACCATCAGTGCGGTGTCTATCGGCATTGTGTTGGGCGTTGTGGCCGGCGTTGCGGGCGCAAGTTTGATTCGTGGATTAATCTGGGGTGTTAAGCCAACTGATCCGCTGAGCTTCGGCGTTGCAATCTGCCTGATGCTTCTCATCGCTGGATTCGCAGCGTTCTTCCCCGCGCGCCGGGCGCTGAGCGTGGACCCCATGGTGGCCCTGAGATACGAGTAGTTACCCTCATCGTTCATGCAGGTCGGAGGCCATCTGGCGGTCGGCCACTTGGAAACGGATCGAACTCTGGCCCTAGCGAAGGCGGCTTCGGTGCGATCAGCCTGCTAGAACAGCTGCCCCTGAATTGGAGTTCCTAACGTGACTGGCGACGCGGCCTCCGATCGTCAATTTTTGAATTGTTGAGTTTCCTGCTGACAGGATACCGGCGCATCAGGTTCGCTTGCCGAGGGACTGGACGCCTTTTGCATTCGGGCCGAAATCACTGCCTAAAGGCTGGAGGAGCTCCCGAATCACTCGGAATAGTTTGGAACCGCTAGAGGTTGTTCAGGAAGCCAAGAAGTTGGTCTCCTGGCTGATACCGCTTGAATTTGCCGTTGAGCGGTTTCGTTTTGCTGAGCGCCTGCTCTTTTATCGCGAGCGTGGCCTCCAGATAGACTCTAGTTGTGTCGAGGGACTCGTGGCCGAGCCACAGGGCGATGACCGAGCGGTCCACACCTTGTTGCAAAAGGTCCATGGCCATGGTGTGCCTCAAGCCGTGGACGGTTACGCGTTTGCCTTTCAATGACGGACAGACCTTGGCGGCGGTCTTAACGTGACGGACCAACAAGTAATGTACGCCATCGGGAGTGAGACGCGTGCCTCGCGCATTGGGAAATAGCACTTGCCCGTCGCCGCGCGGTGGTTCGCGGAGCCACGCTTTCAGCACAGCCACCGTGGGCTTGGCGAGCGGTGTACAACGTTCTTTGCGACCCTTTCCGATCACGCGAATGTGAGCACCTGGACTGAGTGAGACATCATTGCGTGTCAGGCCGGTCATTTCCGACAAACGGAGACCCGTCTGCGCCGCCGTCAACAGGAATGCGTGATCGCGCCGACCGAACCAGGTGCGTTGATCCGGCGCCGCGAGCAATGCCTCGGCTTCCGGACGGGTGAGGAAGGGCACCTGAGTCCGCGTAAAGCGCTTGCTGGGAATTGCCAGCACGCGTTGGATCTGGGCGGCATGGTCCGGCAGTTCGAAAGCGGCATACCGAAAGAAGGAATGGATGGCGGTCAACCGGAGATTTCGGCTGCGTGCGCTCAAACCCCGGTGCTTCTCCAAGTGATCGAGAAATGCCACGATCAATGGGGCATCGACGGCCTTGAAGGTCAGCAGTGCCGGCGGCGTGTGCAATTGGTGTTGCGCAAATTTCAGCAACAGGCGGAAGGTATCGCGATACGAAATGATCGTATGCGGACTAGCCTGCCGCTGCTGCATGAGCCGCTGAGTGAAAAACCGTTCCAACAGGGGAGCGAGGCTGAGAGTAGTGGTTTTCATGACCGACCCTCCCAGCGACGCTCCAGGCGAGACATTGCCTCACGCATCAACTCCGGCCAGGCATTTAGGTACCAATACGTATTCCCGATGTGCACATGGCCGAGGTAGGCGGACAAGTAAGGCAGTTTCTGCTCGACGTCTTTGCCGGAGCGGTACCAACGCAACAGGGCCATGGACGCAAATCGATGACGTAGGTCATGGATACGCGGCCCGTGGCTGTCCGATAGACCGCGCAGGCCGACCTGACGGGATAATGCGCGGAATGTTCGGCCGATCACGGCTCCGTCCAACCGAGTACCCCGGTTGGAGACAAACACGTAGGAGGAAACGGGTTGCTGAGCCCACCGTCGATTCCGTCGCGCGAGGTAGTCAGCCAGCACTCGACGCGTCGACGGGTGGAGAGGGATCAAACGAGTCTTGCCGAATTTTGCGTTTCGGATTGTCAGCACACCCCTCTTGAGATCCACATCCTGAAGTTCGAGATTGAGCGCCTCACTGATCCGCAAGCCCGCGACGGTCAGTAATCCGAACAGGCAGTAGTAAGTCCAGGGTCGTAGACGATCGCGGGCGGGCAGCGAAAGTGCTGCACGCAATAAGGCCTTGATTTCCCCGGAGCTGTATAGATAGGGTCGGGCTCGCTTGGTTCGATAGGGCAACAAATCTTCCGGCGGAATCTGTGTGCGTGGATCGGTCGCACTCCGATAGCGCGCGAAGTTCCGCACGACACTCAAGCGTTGCGCCCACCGCACTGGTTGTACGGTCGATGGTTGCTGTGCCCAGGCGAGCGCCAACTTGGTTGTAATGTAGGAGGCACGGCGCTCTCCCATGAATTTTGCGAAGGCCGGCAACTCCTTGCCAGCGCTATGCAGCTTGAATCCCAAGCTGCGGCGCAGGTTGAGGTATTCCCGTACGGCCTGACGAAGCGTGTTCATCGCGCACCTCGCGGCCAGGGCAAAGCTAGACCACGTAACGAATCGAGATCGACCTTCGTGTAAATCTTCGTTGTTTTGGGGTCGTGGTGCCTCAACACCTCGCCGATTTCAGCAAGTGAGGTGCCGTGGTGCAGCATCCTGGTGGCTAGCGCATGGCGAAACTGATGCGCGCCATGAGAAGGCGCCTGGATGCCGGCGCGTGTGAGGTTATACCGAACGATTGCTGAAATAGCCGCAGAGCCGTGAAGGCCACGGAAGGGCGCTTGGGTTCGTAAAAAAACGTGACGACAGCTGCTCTGCGGCCGTCCGTGTCGCAGGTACGTAGCGATAACGGAGCCGACGTCTGCGGGCAACGGAAGGACACTACGCTGGGCGCCTTTTCCTGTAACGGTGAACGATCCAGCATTCCAGTCAATGTCTTCCAGTTGGAGTCGCACGACTTCGACCGCCCGCAATCCCAGTCGAGCAAGCAACAGCAGAATGGCGTAGTCGCGACAGCCTGTTGCGCTACGGCGATTGATGGAAGCCAACAGCTGACGCACAGCATCCGCCGGAATGGCTCGGGGGATCGACGGCGTCGACCAGTTGGCGACCGTGGGAACAGCGGCGGCCAAATCACAGCCGATCTGTCCAAGATAGCGAGCGTAATGCAGGAACGATCGCAGCGCGGTCGTCAGGAGTTTGGCGTTTTTCAAATGCAGCCTTGGGGCTTGGCGTCGAACAAATCGCACCACATCGCCTGCACACAAGCCTGACAACTTCACCGGTCCCTCCCCGAACCGATCGGCAAGGAACTCGCGGACAAACGGCACGTAACGGACAGCGGTCAGTTCCGACAGAACGCGCTCCTTACGCAAGTAACCCTCGAATGCTTGTACGTTTTGCTCGATCGGTGTGAGACGGGACGGTGGACTGTTCTCCGTGCTTAGCACGCCCTGACGATGCAGAAAGTCAAGCAGCTGTCGCAGCGTGGCACCGTCACCTTCGTCACGGCGCTTGACCAGGGCGCGGCGCCCGCGGCAGCGCAAATATCGAGCGGCAAGCTCCGGGGCGACGCGCGCGATGCTGATCTTCTGCTGCTTGAGCCAACGACTAAAAGACGCCGCCAGCATTACTTTCCGCTGTCGAGTAAGGAACGCGTATCCCTCCTCACGGGTCCACTGTGCAAACCCGGGAATGTAGGTCGACAGGGGACCTTCCAAAGGCCGCGAGAGAACTACATCATTGTTGTCTACGCCCTTCATAGTTGACCCCTTTCTCCCAATCCCAGACGGATTGGGGGGCCAAACTATGTCGACTCAGCGTCAATTGCGAGCCGGAAAAGAAGGCACGAAAGAATTTACTCGGCAATAGTTCAGGACACGGAATAGTGGCGAAAAATGGGGTCTGTGAAGCAGCCTTACTGCTTCGAGGTTGGTGAGGGTGAAGTCTTTGCTTTCGCCGGGCTGTGGGATGAGTGGAGGAGCCCGGATGGAGAGCTCATTGAAAGTTGCACGATCTTAACGACTGGCCCGAATTCCCTGGTAGCCGAGCTGCACGACCGTATGCCCGTCATCGTGACGCCAGACAATTACAATGTGTGGCTCGATCCGGACGTGACGTACTTCAACGCGATTCGTGACATTCTCAAGCCTTACGACTCGAGCCTGA
>DASRAA010000141.1:0-5724 GCA_035638375.1 Binatia bacterium
TGTGTTGAAACGGATCGCGCTCCGCATGGACGGCTCGTCTTTCTGCAGCTTCCGGCTCTGCACCAGCGCAGAATGCAGATATAGATTGTGGGGCATTACCGTCGCGCCGATGATGCCGATTGCGAGATAGAGCATTCCGGCCTCGCGCAGCCGGGGCGAGACAAGCGCGCGCATCATCTCCGTGAAACTCGGCTGCGTCTGCGGCAGGATGAAGATCTCGATGAAGTAACAGACTGCAATTGTCGCGACCAGCACCAACACGACTGCCTCTATGGTGCGCATGCCAAAACGCTGCAAGCCCAGCAGCAGAAGCACGTCAAAGCCAGTGATTACGACAGCCCAGAAGAGCGGGATATGAAACAGCAGGTTCAGCGCCACGGCTCCGCCTAGCACCTCTGCCAGATCACACGCAGCAATGGCCGATTCACTGAAGAACCAGTTCGGCCAGCGCGTCCACGCTGGGTACCATTCGCGACAGCACTGCGCGAGGTCGCGCCCGGTGACCACACCTAGACGGGCGGAAATCACTTGCATGAAGATAGCCATAAGACTGGCGAGGCCAACCACCCACAGCAGGCTGTACTTGAATTGCGCGCCGGCTTGCAGGTCCGTGCCCCAATTGCCGGGGTCCATATAACCGACGCTCACCAGAATGGCCGGGCCGACAAAGGCCCTCCAGTTCTGCCAGAAGCCGGCCTGATAGTGCGGCACCTCGACCGTGCCATGCACTCCTTCGAGCGAAGGATGGAGGGCTGCGGCGCTTCGCAGTTCGCCGCGCTCGAGTGCTTCCTCAACATGCTCTGGAGCCGATTCAGCCATGCGATTGACGTGGCCTCGCGAGCGCCACTGCCCATTATTGTATGTTCTGGCCCAATTCGGGCGATCTAGCCCACGTTTACCGATTGGTTAGCAGTATTAACCGCTCAGTTACGGGGTAAGACATTTTTCCAGCTCAATAGCTTAGCCCCCAACGTTTGACACGCGGCGCGCGCCAACCCTACTCTTTGGTTTCGACCGGTGAAACGAACGACATGAACGTCCTGGTTCTTGGTAGCGGCGGGCGCGAACACGCCATCGCATGGAAGCTGCATCAATCCCCGCGAGTTGAGAAACTCTACTGCGCTCCGGGCAACGGAGGCATCTCTGCCGATGCGGAATGCGTTGCTGTCGATCTGAAGTCGCTCGACTCTATCGTGCAGCTCGCCAACCGCCTGAACCCCGACATCACCATAGTGGGGCCCGAACTGCCGCTCACCTTGGGCGTGGTCGACGAGTTTCAGCGCCACGGCTGGCGCGTGTTTGGACCTACCAAGGCGGCTGCTCAACTCGAATCCAGCAAGAGCTTCGCCAAGGAGTTCATGCAGCGTCACCATATCCCGACGGCGCACTACGCTATCTGTGTCAACAAAGAAGATCTGAAATCGGCGCTTCCGCTCTTCCACACCCCCATCGTGGTCAAGGCTGATGGCCTCGCTGCCGGCAAAGGTGTCGTGATTGCGCAAACTAAGGAAGAAGCTCAGCGCGCAGCCGAGGAAATGCTGAGCGGCAAGATGCTCGGCGATGCTGGTACGCGCGTAGTGCTGGAAGAGTTCCTGAAAGGCGAAGAGCTGTCATTCCTGGTAATGAGTGATGGAGAGCGCGTCGTTCCCCTAGTCGCCTCACAGGACCACAAACGCATCTCCGACGACGACAAGGGTCCCAACACCGGAGGTATGGGCGCTTACTCCACCGACCAGATTATCGATGCTCAAATGCGCGATTGGTTGGTGACACACATCGCCAAGCCGGTTGTGGCGGGTATGAAAGCCGAAGGCGCGGAGTACCGCGGCATTCTCTATTGCGGCATCATGATGACTGCGCGCGGCCCCATGGTTCTCGAATTCAACTGCCGCTTCGGCGACCCCGAGACGCAGCCCATCATGATGCGCATGGAGAGCGACCTGCTCGATGCCATGGAGGCCTCCATCGAAGGGCGGGTTAGCGAAGGTGATTTCCGCTGGACTTCGCAGCCGGCCGTCTGCGTGGTGATGTCTTCGGGTGGATACCCGGGCACGTTCGAAGTCGGCAAAGCTATCGCCGGAATTGAGGCCGCCGACCGCATGTACGGCGTAAAAGTTTTTCATGCCGGCACCAACCGCCGCGACAGCACGTACTACACCTCCGGCGGTCGCGTACTGGGTGTGACCGCACGCGCCAGCAACCTGCCCGAAGCCGTCGAGCGCGCCTACGATGCGGTCATGAAGATTCGCTTCGACGGCATGCACTACCGCAAAGACATCGCGGCGCGAGGCCTGAAACTTCTGCGCGAACAACAGTAATCATCGACGACGATTCCGGGCACCAAAGCATCTAAAATCCCAGCATGCGGATTCTTCTCTTTAGCGGCAAAGGTGGAGTAGGCAAAACCAGCCTGGCAGCGGCCACTGGCGTGAAGCTGGCGCAACTGGGCTACCGCACGCTGGTGATGAGTATCGACCCGGCTCACAGCCTGGCCGACTCCTTTGATCTCGGCGCTGACCTGTTCCATATCCCCACTTCCGATCCGTTGACTATCGACCAACACTTGTCGATCTTCGAACTGAACATCCAGAAAGAGGTTAAGCGCCACTGGCAGGAGATTTCCGCCTACGTCACTTCGGTGCTGCGCACCACGGGAATCAGCGGCGTCGAGGCCGAAGAGCTGGCCATACTGCCTGGCATGGAAGAGCTCAGCGCGATGATGTACATCAACCAGTACCGCCGCGAAGAGCGGTACGACGTTGTGGTACTCGATGCCGCGCCCACGGCTGAGTCGATGCGCTTCATCAGCATGCCAACTACGCTCGACTGGTACATGAAGCACATCTTTCCATTCCAGCGCAATGTCCTAAAGGCAGTCCGGCCGATCGCAAATAAAGTTGCGCCTTTCGAGCTCCCGACCGACAAGTACTTCGTCAACATTCGCGATCTGTTCGAGAAGTTAGAAGGCGTCGATGAAATTCTGGAAGATCCCGGCATCACGAGCGTGCGCCTCGTCACCAATCCTGAGAAGATGGTGCTGCGCGAGACCCAGCGCGCGTTCGTGTACTTTTCCCTGCATGGACTCACAGTGGACACCGTCATTGTTAACCGCGTTCTGCCGGCCGAAGTGATGGATGCCTGGTTCAACGAATGGCACCAGTCGCAGCAGGAGATCTTGAGCGAAATCGAGGAATACTTTGCTCCCGTGCCGGTAAAACGCGTGCCGTTGTTCTCGCATGAAGTTTTGGGCCGACAGCGTCTGGAGGACCTGGCCCGCGTGTTGTATTCTGAGGGCGAAGACCCAGCTGCCGTCACCCGGACCGAGAAGCCGTATACGTTTGGCAAACAAGACGGGGTTTATGAAGTCCGAATTCTCCTGCCCTTCGCAAGCAAAGGCGAGGTCGGGCTATTCAAGAAAGGTGACGAGCTGGTTGTCGAAATCGGCACGTTTCGTCGACATATCGGACTTCCGCGCTCCATGGCGGCTCTGCTACCGGCGCGGGCAAGACTTGAGAGCCAGATTCTTACAGTCGAAATGAAGGAGGCGCAATGACCGAATCTCAGGCTAATCCGCAGACTTCCGAGGAGCGCGTAGTTTACGAGCGCTGCCTGTGCCGCGAGGCCATCGACCAGGTTCGAGAATTCCTCGGCGTCTCTCCTGCCGTCCGTGAACACTTGCGAAGCTCACGAATCGAATTCCTGAAAGCGATTCGCACAGTGATCGACGAGCGCATCGAACATCTCTCGCGAGCTGAGCAAAGAGGCACCAAGGTCGCGGTCGAATAGGTGCGCCGCTTGATTGGCTGGGTCAGCCGATGCTCGCAAATGAAACGCCACTGCGTGCTTAAATAGATAGACTATGTCCACCAAACCCCTTGTTTCCATTGTCATGGGTAGCGACTCGGACCTCGACATCATGAACGAGGCCGCTAAGGCGCTCGCCGACTTCGGTATTCCATACGAAATCGACATCACTTCCGCGCACCGCTCACCAGCACGCACCAGCGACTACTCGCGAGGATTGAAGGCACGTGGTGTAGAAGTCGTGATTGCCGGAGCCGGAGGCGCTGCCCACTTGGCGGGCGTAATTGCTGCTGAAACCACCCTGCCGGTGATCGCTGTGCCAATTCCGTCAACCGCGCTGCTCGGCCTTGACTCGCTGCTCGCAATGGTGCAGATGCCCGCTGGAATCCCTGTAGCGACAGTCGCCATCGGCAGGCCCGGCGCGACAAATGCCGGCATTCTCGCCGCGCAAATGATCGGGCTTCACGACAAGGAAGTCGCTAAGAAGCTGGAAGCACACAAAGAAAAACTGGCCAAAGGTGTGGAGGCGAAGTCGAAGAAGTTGAAAGAGAGCCCCAAGTGATGAGTGCCACCCTGGCTCAAATCTCGTTTGAAGAGCTACTGGTTGCCAACCAAGGCCAGACGTGCAAATGGCGCGAGTGGTTCGACCACCAGCCCGCCTCCGTGCTCGAATTGCCACTGAGCATAGCTCTCGCGAAAAATGTACGCGAGTTTCTGCTGCACATCTTCGCTGTCGAACTGCGTTATGCCGAGCGCCTGAAGGGCTTGCCAATCAGCGCATACGAAGACCTTCCTTCAGCCACGGCCGCCGATCTCTTCGGCATCGGCGAGAAAGCAGCCGGAATGTATCGAGAGTACTTCGCGCAGACAACTGACGAAGACCTCTGTTCAGTGATCGAGTTCCCCACGCGTACCGCGGGAATAGTCCGAGCGAGCAAACGCAAGATCGTGGTTCACGCGTTGTTGCACAGCGTGCGCCACTGGGCGCAGCTTGCTACGGCACTTCGCGAGGCCGGCTATCCCACAAACTGGGGCAAGGACTTCCTATATTCCCACAACATGGAATAGTTCTTGGCTCCGCCTTGCTACTGCTGCAACTCCCAGAGAAAAGCCGTGTTCCTACCACTGGCCGCAACTGTCGGCCGCTAGTATCCTGAATCCTTAGCTCCATCAGGAGAAGCATGCGAACCCGACTCGTTGTCCCTGTGGTGTTTCTGCTTTCATCCCTCCTACTCGCACAGCTAACTCAGCAACGCCGCATTGTTCGGCCGGTAAACAACGTGAGCATTGTTCGTTTGCAGGGGACTATGCATCCTCGCGCGTTCTCTGGTATCGATCGTGGCCCGGTTCCCGCTATGATGCCGCTCGAGCGCATGACTCTGGTCTTCTCGCGGACACCGGAGCAGCAGGCTGCGCTCGAGCAACTCCTCGCCGAGCAGCAAGACGCCAACTCGGCCAACTACCATAAGTGGCTCACGCCCGAGGAATTCGGAGACCGCTTCGGCCTGGCGCAAGCCGATATCGATGTGGTCTCCGCCTGGCTTACAGCTCAGGGATTTCAAGTGGAAGAGGTGGCCCGTGCGCGCGACTGGATCGCCTTCAGCGGGATTGCCGCGCAGGTGGAAGCCGCGTTCCGTGCACCGATACGCAGTTACGTCGTGGCCGGTGAAGCGCACTTCGCCCCGTCAGCCGATCTCTCGATTCCTGATGCATTTGCCGGAGTAGTTGCGGGAGTCACCGGGTTACACAATTTCGCGCCTCGTCCCCGGAACATTAGCGCGAAGCCGCGCGTTACTTCGTCCATCACTGGCAATCATTTTGTCGTTCCTGGTGATCTCGGCACCATTTACAATCTGCCGTCCTATACCAACGGCGCGCCGTGCACTGGCGCTCCCCCGACATGTCTGGACGGCACCGGGC
>DASRAA010000142.1:0-4241 GCA_035638375.1 Binatia bacterium
TACACGATTCAAGGCGACGTTTTCTCCAGAGCAGTTCGCGGAGATGCTGACGTGCCGGTTTCGCTTGAGGATACACTCAAAAACATGGCGGTGATCGACGCCATTTTCCGTTCTGGGGATTCGGGCAAGTGGGAGACACCAGAAGCCGAGTAGCCTGATCAAGGGTTCCCTGATCAAGGGTTCTAGGAGAACTGGTCACCGCGCGCGCCTGGACCTCATACTCCCTCGAAGCCGACTTATGGCCCGGAATATCGTCGATTGCGATCATTCAGGCAGCGGCAGATGCTTCTTCAATGGGAAATGAGTTCTGAGCAGATATGGGCGCCTAACTAAGTGCATTGTTTTCACGCTCACGTCGAACATCTCGGCGCAATTGTGAGCTACCGGCCATTTGCTAATGCTCTTGCGCGGGTGGCACAATGATCGCCCCGCACGTTGGTAGACCGAGACAAATGAAGGGAAGAACATGAAAACAATCGCCCTGTTTTTTTGTTTCTTGTCGGTTTCCGTTTTATCCGTTTCCATGGCGTTGGCGCAGAGTGAGGCGACCAGTCCACCGTTTACTTTCGATGGCAAGAGCTGGTGGGAGCAGGTGAAGGTGATTGCCGACGACAACATGGAGGGGCGCGAAACCGGAAGCGAAGGGCTGAAGCGGGCCGAAGCCTACATTGCGGAGCAGGCCAAGTCCGATGGGCTGAAGCCAGCGGGCAACGACGGCTACTATCAGAAAATCAAGTTCATAGAAGGCCGGCTGGACGAAGCGCAATCGAGCCTGGCGCTAGTGCGCGACGGCAAGACCGAGATTCTGACATTGGGCGATGACGCCATTCTCGGTACGCGCGTGGACGGCGGAGAGGTGGATGCGCCCGCGGTGTTTGTGGGCTACGGATTGAAGGTGCCAGAGAAGAATTATGACGACCTGGCGGGGTTGGACCTGACGGGAAAGGTGGCGGTGATCTTCAGCGGTTCGCCGAGCGAGCTGCCGACAGAATTGGCTTCGCATTACCAATCGGCGAGCGAGCGCTGGAAATCGCTGAAGCAGGCGGGCGTGGTTGGCGTAGTCACAATTCCGAATCCGGCGTCGATGGACATTCCCTGGTCGCGCATCAAGAACAACCGGCTGCAGCCCTCGATGCGACTGGCCGACCTGAACGAGACCGAAGGGGAGAAATTGGGCGCGGTCTTCAATCCCGCGTCGGCACAGAAGTTGTTGGAGGGATCAGGGCATAGCCTTGAGGAGATTACCGCGCTCGGCAAAGAGCGCAAGCCGATGCCGCGATTCCCACTGGCTGTGAGTGTGAAAGCCAACACGCAAATCACCCGGCGCGAAGTGGACTCGCCAAACGTTGTGGCGAAGCTGACGGGCACGGACCCGAAGCTGAAGGACGAGTACGTGGTGATGTCGGCGCACATCGACCATCTCGGGATCGCCGAGCCGGTCAATGGGGACCGCATCTACAACGGCGCCATGGATAACGGGTCGGGCTCGGCCCTGCTGCTGGATGTGGCGCACTCGTTCAAGGAACATCCCGAGAAACTGAAGCGCTCGGTGCTGTTTATTTGGGTGACGGGGGAGGAGAAAGGCCTGCTTGGATCGCGCTACTTCGGGCTGCATCCGACGGTCCCGCGTGCATCGATGGTGGCTAACCTAAACACGGACATGTTCCTGCCGATTATCCCGATGAAAATGGTGACGGTGTATGGACTGAGTGAGAGTGACGTGGGAGATGCGGCGCGTGAGGCGGCAGAGAAGTGGGGCATAGCGGTACAGGCCGATCCAGAACCGCTGCGAAATATATTCATTCGGAGCGACCAGTACAGCTTTATTCGAGTGGGTGTGCCATCGATTGCGATGAAGGTGGGATTCGAGCCGAACACGCCGGAGGCCGCGATCAATAAGAAATGGCTAACGGAACGGTACCATGCGCCCTCGGATGATCTGAATCAGCCCGTGAACCTCGAAGCAGCCGGGAAGTTTGAAGACATCTGCCGGACGATTGTGATTGAGATTGCGAACGGCGCGCGGCGTCCGGAGTGGAAGCAGGGCAGTTTCTTCCGGAGATTCGTTCAGGGAGAGTAGAGAGAGCTTCGAGCTCCGAAGGCAAAAGCCGTCAGCAACTCGTAGAATTGCCCACTCGTCTCCACTGCCCAGAAACGGGCTTCGAGCCGTCGAATCAGACTTCTCGCCGACTGGCTCCTCCTGTAGTTCAACTGCCGGATTGCCCGTAAGATCGGCATAGGGGCGGCGGTCACCCGCCGACCCCTGCCACACCACCGTGCGTACGGGTCCGTACACGGCGGTTCGAGTGGGTTACGCTAACAGCCATCGATCAACGTCGGAAGTCCAAGCGATTTGAAGTAAGCATTGGAAAGCCCAACAGAGAGGGCCTTAGCCCGAGCCAGGTACCACGGGCCGCGTCCACTGCCAGCCGTGTTATTGGCGAGTCGCGGACGAACCCCCAGCGACAACAGAGCGGCGCGGCGACGGCGTGGTGTTTTCCATTGCCGCCACATCGCTGCCCGCAATCGTAGTCGAACCCAGCGGGTCAGGTACTCCAGCACCACAGGCGTTTCGCAGAAGCCAAAATAGCTGCGCCAACCCCGCAGATACGGAGCTAGTTCCGCTATCGTCGTCTCCATGCTGACGCCTTTTGCCCGACGCGTGACTTCCCGGATTCGGTGCTTAAACCGCTCCAGAGCTTTCAGCGCAATCATGCGCTTGACCTCTGGACCAGTACTGAAGCTAAATCCGAGGATCTTCCGCTCCTGCGGTCGCGCCATCGCGCTCTTCGCCTCATTTACTTTAAGCTTGAGTTTGTGCGTGATGAATCGCGTGATACCCTCCATCACCCGTTGACCGGCCCGCTGGCTGCGCACGTAGATGTTGCAATCATCCGCGTAGCGAAGGTAGCGGTGTCCGCGTCGCTCTAGCTCTCGGTCGAGTTCGTCGAGCACAAGGTTCGACAGCAGTGGCGAAAGTGGGCCTCCTTGCGGAGTTCCTTCCACACTGGGGCTGACCAGTCCGTTTTCCATCACCCCGGCGTTCAAAAATGCCCGGATGAGTTTCAGCAGTCGCTTGTCTTCGACTCGTTTTGCAACCTGCCCCATCAGTTTGTCGTGATTTACTCGGTCGAAAAACTTTTCGAGGTCGAGATCAATCACCCAGCCGTAGCCTGCCGCGATGTACTGTTGCGCTTGAGCTACCGCTTGATGGGCAGATCGTCCGGGTCGAAAACCATAGCTGTGGTCGGAGAACGTCGAGTCCCACCGCCGCTGCAGTACCTGCATCACCGCTTGCTGGAGGAAACGATCCAGCACCGTCGGGATGCCAAGCTTTCGCACCCCGCCGTCCGGCTTGGGGATTTCCACCCGCCTCACCGGCTTCGGTTCGTAGGTCCCGTTCAGCAGTCGTTCTCGGATCACTGGCCAGTGCTGTTTCAGGTAGTCGCTGAGTTGATTAATGGTGATCCCGTCCACTCCCGCGCTACCTTTATTACCCTTTACCTGTCGCAGTGCTGCCTTCAGGTTCTCTCGCTCACATATTTCCTCCATCAACCGATTCGTTCTAGCGGGGCTTTCGGATCCACTCGTCGCCACTGACGATTCAGTCTCTTCTCCTGCGACCTCTCGGGCTTCACCCGTCAGTGCAGAAGAGAAGTCCAGTTCCATCTGGATGTTCTGCTGCTTATCGTCTTTGAGACTCATGGCCTACTCACCGCTCCTTCTCGTTCGGGCCTTCTCCGTTGCCGGATACTATGCCCGATGCTGACTTCTGCTCCGCGGTCAGGTCGCCTTACGGCCACCTCAGTCGCCGAAGCGACACGGAGCAGATCTCCTGGGGTAAGCTCAGTCACTTTCCGTGCACAATCGCCGAATCTACGCTTCGCACCTTGATGGATTATGGACTTCGCGGTAAGTTGCCCACTCGTCCGGCACGGGCGCCTTCTATTCGGTTTTTGTCCATCGACTCGCACGTTTGTTCCATGCTTCCTTCGGACCCCGCCTCGCGGCGATAGCCCTTGCATCATCACTAGGCCTTCACCTCCATCAGGTCGGCCAGAGGACTTTCACCTCCAAGTTACTGAGCATGCCCAGCACACAACGAAGCCGCTGGCGCGGCGGACGCTGCCGCGTGGGTGATATCGGCTGTCTCGTTTTTCGGCTCAGATAAGTTGTGGGTCACAAGGAGGTGTCCCTGTGACCCATCTACGCAAAATGATGCTGGAAGAGCTCCAGCGTCG
>DASRAA010000143.1:0-21921 GCA_035638375.1 Binatia bacterium
TTGCCGGGACAAATCCTCGACAATTCACTGTTGCAGAAGGCCAAGTCCGGCGATATCGCGTCGATGTACAGGGTGGCAGAGGCTTACGAGCTGGGCAAAGGAGCAGAGGTGAACCCGGCAGAAGCGGCGCGATGGTACCAGCGAGCCGCGCACGCCGGCGATCCCGCGGCGCAAACGAAGATCGCGCTGTTCTATGCGCGAGGGGTGGGCGTTCCCAAAGAACCCGATACTGCCGCGCGCTGGCTGATACGCGCCGCTAGCAGCGGATACGGCATTGCGCAGGTGGATTTGGGCATCGCTTACCTCACGGGAGCTGGAGTGAAACACAGCGACGAAGAGGCGGTGCGATGGTTTCGCGAGGCCGCTGCGGGCGGTCTTGCGGAGGCTATGGGGATTTTGGGTAGTGTGTACCTCATTGGACAAGGTGTGACGGTGGATTATGGGCTCGCACTGAAATACAACGAGAAAGCGGCGCACCATGGAAGCGCCATCGGACAGTGCAACCTGGGCAAAATGTATGAGTTGGGGAACGGGGTCAAGCAGGACCTCAACGCGGCGCAGGAGTGGTATCGGCGGGCGGCCAAACAGGGCCTCGCCGGAGGTGAGTATCAGCTTGGGCGGTTCCTGATCGACCACGGTGGCAACATGAATGAAGGAATCAAGTACTTGCGGCAGTCGGCGGAGCACAACGATCCCCATGCGCTGTTTGCGCTTGGGCTGCTGTACGACCACGGAAGGGGATTTCCCAAAAACGATGCCGAGGCGGTGAAGTGGTATCGGCGAGGGGCAGAAACAGGATCTCCGGAGGCGCGGTTGAATCTGGGGTTCATGTACGAGCAGGGACGCGGAGTGCCGCAGGACGATGCAGAAGCTGCACATTGGTATGCCGCTGCTGCCGAACAAGGCTTGCTTCCTGCGGAATGGAATTTAGCGGTTGCTTACGAGAAAGGGCGCGGTATTCCGCGGGATTACAAGCAGGCCCGTTACTGGTATGAGCAGGGGGCCCATGCGGGCGACAAACAGTCGGAAGAGAGGCTCGGGGAGTTGCTATACCTGGGCCAGGGCGGAAACAAGGACAGGGAAGCAGCGATCCGTTGGTTAACCACAGCCGCGGACCAGGGAAATGTGAGCGCCGCAGTTAACCTGGGAAAGGTCTTGAGCGATCACGAAGCGTCGATAACGGAACACATCTCGGCGGTGACGTGGTTTGCAATTGCGCGCCGCCGTGGACGCGAACCGGGCGAGGCTCTCGCCAGCGCTGAAGCCCACCTCAGCGAGATACAGAGGCAACAGGCGTTAGAGAACGCCGACAAGTGGCTATCGGCGCACTATGGGGTCCAGTGATTGATGGTCCAGCCGCAGCGCGGCGGCTTACTCTTTGTTGGGATTCTGCTTGGCCAGCTTGACCTTGGCGGATTCCAGGTCTTTCTGCACTTTGGCCATTTCCTCGGTATCGACTTCGGCGGGAACGGTCTTACTCCATTCATCCAGCGCACGCTGCCAGTGGGCTGTGGCGAGCTTCAACCGTCCGGTTTTTTGGTAGAGATCGCCGAGGTGGGCCTGCACAGTAGGATCAGTGCCGCCGATCTTTTCGGATGCCAGGCGAAGATTTTCTTCTGCGAGGTCGTAATTGCCCATACGGTAATAGACCCAGCCAAGCGAATCCAGATAGGCGCCATTTTGGGGTTCGAGCGCGACGGCTTTGCGAATGTACCCGAGTGCTTCTTCAAGACGAACATTGCGGTCCGCCAGCATGTATCCCAGATAGTTCAGGGCCTGCGAATTCTTGGGATCAGTGGCCAGCACCTGGTGGAAGGATTCCTCCGCAAGTTCGTACTTCTTCTGGCGCTCGTAGATGGAGCCGAGCACAAACGTCGCGTACTCTTTGTCGTCCGGTTTGGTGGAAAGCTCCAAGGCCTTGTTGATGCTGGATTCCGCCTGCGGCCAGTCTTTCGTGCGGCTGTACATCTGTGCCAGTGCGATATAGACGTCGCGGTCCTCGGCCGTGCCTTTCAGCATCAGCTTGACCTGCTCGATGGCAGGACCGGGCTCTCCCAGATCGGCGCGCTGCGAGGCGGCCACAATCTGCATAGAGCGGTCGTTGGGGAAACGCTTCGCGGCTTCTTCGGCGGTGGTGGTGGCTTGCTGCCACTGCTTCTGGTCGCGGTAGGTTTCGATGATCTCCTGATAGCCGCGCATTGCGTTTTCGTCGCCGAGGTCGAACATCTTGCGGAAAGTGTCGACCGCCAGCTGTGGCTTTTTGGCTTCACGATAGACGTTGCCAAGGCGCTCGAGGAAAATCGCGCGGTTGCTCGTCTCGGACGCATCGTACTGACCGTTGGTGTGCTCGTTCTTCTGCAGTAGCTGATTGAGGATTGTGATGGATTCGTCGTAGCGGCCCTGGGCCTGATCGATCACCGCGATGTTGAACCTCACTTCCAACGATTCCGGCATGATGGCGCTGGCTTTCTTTAAGCTTTCCATCGCCTCGTCGTAGCGAGCGCCACGGCGATAGATTTCCGCCATGCGCATATAGGTTTGCGCGTCAGAAGGATCGGCCTCAGCGACTATTTTCAGTTGCGCCAAAGCTGCATCGGTCTGGCCGTCGTTCAATAGGTTCTGCGCCAGGCCGCGCACCGAGTCGAGATTGTCATGATCCAGCTCGACGGATTTTTGATAGGCCTCAATCGCTTTCTTGTATGCCTTGTTCTGCTCGTAGGTGTAGCCGAGCGCGGCATAGAGCTTTGAAGAGCGCGCCGACTCAGGGAAAGCATTCAAGACCTCCAGCGCGCGGGAGGTGTCGCCCTCTTCGTTATACAAGATGGACAGAGCGGTAACGGCGTCTTCTGAGTTCGGCTGGATCTTCACTGCGGTTTTAAACTCGTTCTCCGCCTTCATCAGGTCGTTGTTGAGACGATAGAGACGGCCCAGCAACAGATGGTCTTCAACGCTGTTGGGATCAAGACGAACAATCTGCTCGTACTGCTCGATGGCCAGCTTAAGCACCTCTTCCGACTGCGTGCCCGACTGCATGTCGCCGAGCGACCGCAGATAGATGCGACCAAGAAGACGACGCGCTTCCAAGTTGTTGCCGTCGCGCTTGAGGATGTCCTGCGCTTCGAGAACGGCGTCTTTGATGCGGCCGGTGCGCGCATAAAGTTCCGCCAAACCCGCATTCAGATAATCGGAAGTCGGGTCGTTCTCGATGGCCTGCCGGTACTCGTCAATCGCCATAGTGGCGTAGTCAGAGCGGCCGTACATGGCGACCATCTCTTCATAAATGTGCGCCATGGCGAAGTGGAAGTATGCGGCTGCTTTGTCAGGAGCGTGCTCAGCAGGCGCAGTGGCCGCCGGCTTTGCCTCGTTCGTGGTGGCAGGCGCCGAGGGCACGTTGACTTCAGGCTTGTTCTGGGCGAAGGCCGACGAGACGGCAAACAGAAGCACCAGGAGAAAGGGACCAATGCGAGTTAGCTTCATTCAGTAGGACCAGCCGTTTTTACTTCATTGGATGTCGCGCTACAGCGGGGATCTTCGTTATTTTAGCCGTTTGCCGCGTCCAATGGCGAAATTGCGAAAAATATCCCCGCGCACCATCCTGGATTTGAAGGGGTAAACCCAATTCCGGGTTGGACGTCGCGCGGCCGGGAAGGTTAAATCTTGTAAAGAGTGGGCTGTAAACAACTGAATCTCTGAGAAGTAACGGTTCTGCGAGAGGTACGGCATGGAAACCCTGGCATATTCACACATGAATACTCCTGTGGGGCGGCTGACGATTGCCGTCTCCGGACACGGCGTCGCGATGCTGTCGTTTGGCCACGAACTGCCTTCGAAGCTGGGCGGCAAACGGGTCGCGTGGCGTGAGTCGCACGATGCTACCGCGGAGACTCGCAAACAATTGACGGAATACTTCGCCGGCAAGCGCCGGGACTTTACGCTTCCGCTGGATTTGCGTGGGACCGAATTTCAGCGTCGTTGCTGGAAGCAACTGCTGCGAATTCCTTACGGCAAAACCAAGTCCTATGCGGATATCGCGCGCGCGGTTGGAAGTCCTCACGGGTTCCGCGCTGTAGGTCAGGCGAATCATCACAATCCAGTTGCGATTGTCGTACCGTGCCATCGTGTGCTGGCGGGAGGAAAAGCTCTGGGCGGCTACGGCGGAGGTCTGGAAACGAAGGCATTTTTGCTGCGACTGGAAGGCGCTGAGTTTCAGGAAGGAACGCCTGAGCTCGCTTTTCAAGACTGACGTTCGGTCGTCAATTCCGGGGTTGCTCCTAGGAGTGTGCGAGTGTATTGGTCGCGGGGAGCGCCGACGATCTGCTCGGTGGAACCGAGTTCGACGATGCGTCCTTGTTTCATCACAGCAATTCGGTCGGCGAGATACCTCACCACTGGCAGTGAGTGCGAGATCAACAAGCAGGTGAGCTGGAACTCATTTCGCAGGCGCCGCAGCAGATTCACGATTTGCGCGCCGACACTCACATCCAGGGCTGAAACTGGCTCGTCGGCGACGATGAACCGAGGCCGTAGAACCAGGGCGCGCGCGATACCAATGCGTTGGCGTTGGCCTCCGCTGAACTCGTGCGGATAGCGGGCGAGCGCCGACTCATCAAGTCCCACCGCGCGCAGCATGTTCGCCGCCCGTTGTTTGTGCTGGGCTGTCGACTCAGTGCCGTGAATCACCATCGGTTCGCAAACGATCTGCTCTACGGTCATCCGCGGGTCGAGTGACCCGTAGGGATCTTGGAAGACGATCTGCATGTCCCGGCGGAGCTGGCGCAGTTCTTTGCCATGGGCTGAAAGCACGTCCGTTCCGTCGAATCGCACACCGCCGGAGTCAGGCTCGATCAAGCGCAACAAGACTCTACCCAACGTGCTTTTTCCAGAGCCCGATTCGCCGACCAGACCAAGGGTTTCACCCGCCTCGATGGTCAGAGAGACGTCGTCGAGCGCACGAACGTGCGAGCCGGACCCGCCAAATGGGTTTAGATTTGAGCTGTAGCTCTTAACGAGGTGGTCAGCCTCTAGCAAAGGCATGTGCGTGATGGTAGCAAAGAGTCGGGTCCTATGATTCTGGCCCTTAACGCAACACCGCGTAAACACGGCGGCTTGCAAGATTCCCACAGGTCATGTCGAGACGCCCAAGTCTTACTCGTGTGATTTGCCTCGACAGAATGGCATAAAACATCGCACTTCCTGCAGCCCTGTTCGCAACCTAATCGCAGCTTTGCACCAAATTCGGTCACGTCCCTGTGGATGAGCTGCACTCGGCTGAAAACACGTTACTTACAAGCGTACAAAAAATATTGACATCGATACGCAAAGGAGTAAAACAAACTGGTTCTTTGACAGTTTCTGAGGTTTTCCGGTTGGTGGCGAGTCCGGGGCCGAAGCAAGTTCACCGCAGCCGCGCCTGCAGCGCTTAAGGCAAACGGAGGGACAGCAACGGTCGATAGCGAACCGCCGGTTGAGACGACAAGAGACCCGTCAAAAACAAGATAGAGTCCCGAGGCGTTGATAGGTTTCTCCGGTTAGAAGCGAGCCCGGAGCCCAAGTCAGATCGTACGCCGTGTACGCGAGTATCCGGCGAGTGCAGGTCGGCAAGGGTCTAAAGCGAACTTCTGGTTGAGAAAAGCAGATCGACACAACCTCGGGATTCTTATTTACGCGCTCTCCCCACTTCTTTCCCGACAACAGGTTTTTCGAATTTCCCCGGACTACAGAAAAAACCCACCCAAGCAAAGGAGAACTTGGGTGGGTGCCGGGCTTTGTGTTTGCGACTACTGAGCGGGCAAAAGATCGTTCGTGCGACTACAATGCGCCAGCGCACGACTTCAGAGGCTGACCAGAGCGAGCCGAAAGCTAGAGCCAAGGGTAGAGAAGCATCCGGGCTTTAGTCCCTGCCGAACTCGCCTTCAGCCTCAGACCACTGCGAGACGAACCCTAAGTAATCGGTTCCCACTGGGAATCATCGTCGATGGCCTTGCGGCACTGATCCAGATCAGTGGACTTGCAAACGTCAACCTTATAGACCGGATGTATCTCCCATAGTGATGCGCGCTTGGGATTCGGTTTGGTTTTGCCGCAAACCACATGGCTGTTGTCGTAAAACAACTGCCCCCGGATGCGCACCGGTTTTTTCAGGCCGTTGAGTCGATCGGGGGTCCACCCTGCTGGCCGGTAGTGTGGGCTCATTTCGGCTGTTGTACTTGTACACTCATCCGTCTCGCCGGCTTTCGACATCAGCACGATATGTATATCGTTGGGGGGATTGCCCTTAAGGTTGCAGTTCACCTTCTCCCCGCCGGTGGTGTCGGAGTAGTGTGCATCCATGATCAACGCTACATAGGTGATGTAATTGCCTTCCCCCAGGTTTGCGGTTTCTTTGCGGTCGTCAAGCTTCTTGGGAATATTGGCGCTCTGCTGCTGTAAGTTGAGCAGTTCCTCGTAAGTAACATCTTGCGGATGGGCCGTGGGAGCGCAGAAGTTGTTCTTTGCTGTGGCTTCTAGCTGGTCGGCGATATCGGTGCCATCTCCCTCAATTCCGCAATGGTCATCGGCGGCGGGGTTGCGCACACCGTTGAACGGCAGCGTGCAAACGGGCGTGAACGTTCCCTTTTGCACCACGGCTGCGCCGGGGGCCGCAGTCGGCGGAGTTGGCGTAGGCGCCTTCAGCGTGGTTAGCGCCGTTCCGCCGATTAAGGCAGCCGTCATAATGGCAGGAGCAAGCGCCCGTGCCGTGCTAGCTGTCGTGGATTTTCTGCCGCGCGAGCTTCGCGTTCCTGTCGAGCTCGTTGTTCTGGAAGTGGTCGTCGTTCTTCTCGTCGCCATATATAAACCTCATCTCGTATTCGCAATCAGCCACGGCTGGTACCGATCTAAATTGGGTACGGCTTTTGCGTCTTAAGACTTGGTTACCTTGGCTTGTTCGGCGGCTTGCTTAGCCTGGGCAGCGCTGTCGGCAGCCTGTTGCGCAACAGCTCTCTGCGCGTTTAGGGCTTCTTGTGCCTGTTGTGCAGCCTGTTTAGCGGCATCGGCGTGGGCCTTGGCATCATCGGCGTGAGTTGCGGCGTCGTCGGCTTCCTCGTCACTATCATCACCATCGCCACTGGGCCCAGTCCCCATCATTACTTCGGGAGCACTATACGAGATTCCCTTGCCTACCGCGTAGGTACTGGCACTGATACCCAATAGAGTGAGAATGCCACTGGGAATGTCGGGAAAATCTTTTTTGGCTTCGGTGACTCCGAACAGGCTGATGGCGATCACGAAGGTAAATACCAGCAACTGAAAACGCGACATGCTGGCCTGGCCATTCGCTTCATTCAACAGGTCAGTCAGGTTGATTCTCCTTGTCCAGATCAACCAAAGTATGGTCAAACCCAGCAGACCCAAAAATGCAGAGAATAAAACGCCGTAAATCTGTGCCATGGGTTACCACCTCCTGTTATCTGCTCTTCTTGTGTTTCAGGGTATTCCACGCCTTGCCCAAGGCATAGATGCCGCTGCTGCCACCCATCAGGTAAAGCCATTGATAGCTGATGTCTGGTAGAGTTCCGGCCGGCGCGCGTGCTACCTGGCCTAAATAATTGCTGGCCGCTGCCAGAGTAGCCAGCAAAAGCTGAACGCGCTCGGGGCTAGTATTGGGCCGGCCTCGCTTCACCTGCTTCTGTGCTAGCAGGCCGGAAACATTAATCCTTCCAGTGAGCATCTGGTACGCGACGGTGCCCGCCAGACCATACAGGAAGATCAGGGCCTCGAGATGCAAGATCCGAGCGATCGACATAAATACGGATCGTAGGTTTGTGAGGGAGGACAGTATCAAACTTTGCCGGCAACTACAACAACTATTCGCGTAGAAGAGCCGGAACCTACTTTGAGCACTTAGGTGGAAGTGCGAATGAGACGCCGCAGAGGTTATCAGCAACCGTGGGCGAAAGCAGTGATTTGTTTATTTCTCGCGGGGGCGGCAAGCGGTCAGTGACAATAGACCACCAAGGTGGGTACAGAAATGTATCGAGGTCCTTTCTTTAGCCGAATCGTTTACTATTTGTCGTCTCTCAAACGAGGACAGCGTATTTAGATAGACCATCGTTGGACGGCTTGCGCTCTGCGCGGTGTTGGCGTGTGTATCCGCTCTGTCGTCGGAGCAGATCAGCCCGGCGCCAGCCCGAAGACATTCCTCCACTGATCGCGCAAGCGCAGGCAGGTGATTTGCCGTCGCAAGTGCTGCTGTGGTTGGCGTACTCCGGCGGTCACGGAATGCCCAAGGACGTTAAGAAGGAGCTCCCGCATCTGCGCATGGTGGCCGAGCAAGGCAGTATCGAGAACGAGTGGGTGTTGAGCACGCTGTACGAATTCGGCCGCGCCGGACTCACCATCGATCATGCGCAATCCTTCAAGTGGGCTCTCAAAGCTGCACAGCGCGGACACATGATCGCGCAGCACAACGTCGCGACCGCCTACTTTCGCGGGTGGGAGTAGATGAGAGTCTGGAACGGGCCCGCTAGTGGTCCGCCTCTGCCGAGCAAGGCTTTGCCCGCTTCGACGGCCGACAGGCGGGCACGGTGGCCAGCATGGTGAAGGAGCGCTGCAAGTGAGGCCGGGCATCTTTCGTAAGTGTTTTTTGTCGCTGCTTCATGCGCCCAAGGCTGGTGAACTGCCTGGTTCAAGATGATCCAGACAGTCTGCATGATCTTCACCGGAGAAGAAGTCTTGAATCTGCACACCATGCGATCCTCGTAGCCACCCGGTATGCTACCTTCGATTTTCACCATGACCTCTGACCTGACTCTATCGCTCGACGGAAAAGTCGCCCTAATCACCGGAGGCTCGCGCGGGATCGGAGCTGCCACAGTGCGTCTCTTCGTGCGTGCCGGAGCTAGGGTGGTTTTCAACTACGTTCAAGCTGAATCGGAGGCGCATAAGTTGGTGGCCGCTTGCGGTTCCGAACGGTGTCATGGCCTGCAGGCTGATCTGTCGGGCACAACCGGCACTGAAACTTTGGTTGCCGCCACCGTCGATCGCTTCGGATCCTTGGACATCCTGGTCGGCAACCACGGAATTTGGGTGGCAGCGGATGTCGATGTTGACGCCATGGCCGACGACCAGTGGAGCACGACCATCGCCGTCAATCTGTACAGCATGTTCGCGCTGGTGAAGCATGCGGTGGCGCAGATGAAGCGCCAAGACCGCGGCGGTCACATTGTGCTGATCAGCTCCACTGCCGGGCAACGTGGAGAAGCGGGCCATGTGGATTATGCGGCCAGTAAAGGCGCAATCATCAGCATGGTGAAGGGCTTGTCGACCGAACTTGCGCCTTTCGGAATTTATGTGAACTGCGTGGCACCGGGTTGGGTGGATACCGATATGTCGGCCGAAGCGCTCCGCGACCCCACGAGCGAAGGCGAGATCTTTGCCACGATTCCGCTGGGCCGGGTGGGCACAGCGGAGGAAATAGCCTGGCCGATCCTGTTCTTGTGCACACCCTACGCTGGCTTCATTACCGGTGAGGTCTTCAACGTGAATGGTGGGGCAGTACTGGCGGGCTGAAAACCTTGTCGGGCCAGGGATATGCGTCAGGGCACTACGTCAGTCGTGCCTTAAAGCGTTGGAAATAGAAGATTTGTCCGCCGGACGCGACCTACACTGCGACGGCCGAGGCTTCCGGGAAGCGCAGCTTGCTCTTGGTCAGCGCCCGATCCAGCAGGTCCTCGATCACGGATTCCTCGACATTCCTCGACATCGCCAGCTCACTGACCAGCAGGTAGCGAGTACGCTCCAGCATCTTCTTTTCGCGGAAGCTGAGAGGTTTCGCCTGAGCCAATAAGAGCAGTCCTTTCAAAACGATGGCGACATCGAGCAGGGACCCGGTGCGCATCTTGTCGGAGTTTTCCTTGAAGCGGTCTTTCCAGTCGGCACTGTTCTCACATTTGCCGTCGCTCAGGAACTCGATAATTTTCTGCACTTCGCCATTGCGGACGATGCGGCGTAGGCCAACGCTTTCCACACTATGGAAGGGCACCATGACCTTCAGACTGCTGGCTTTGATTTTTAGGAGGTAAAACTTTTCGACTTGGGATCCGATGGTGCGGCTGCTGATTTGTTCGATTATGCCTACTCCATGGTTGGGGTAGACGACCTTATCGCCGATACTAAAAGTGAGGTTACTCATGCGGGCCGAACCGCTCCCCAGCGGCAACTCCGAGGCCTTATGACAGCTACCACATCTATGTGCTTAGTATAAGCCTGAACCGCGAAAACCGTCAACGGATGGGCGTTTTCAGGGATTGAACTGCGCGCATTTCGGCCCCACTTCACATATGAATCGCTCGCGTATAATTAAGAGATGTCTCCGGGATGCGATTGCAGCTTCGGACCAGTTTCTGAGTATGCCTGAGCACATCAAGAAGAAGCTCGAAGAGGAAATCCAGACCCTCGAATACGAGCTCAATCACGAATTACCTAAAGAACTGAAAAGAGCCGTGGCCCTTGGCGACCTCAGTGAAAACGCCGAGTACCACATGGCCAAGCAGCGGCAGGAATTCGTTCGCGCCCGCCTGGGTCAGTTAAAGAAACGGATGGCCGACCTGTCACTGGTTAACATGTCCAACATTCCCAAGGACAAAGCCGCGCTGGGCTCAACCCTGGTGGTCTACGACTCCACCAAGGACGAGGAGATCGAGTACAAGCTGGTGACCAGCGAAGAGTCGGACGTAAGCAAGGGCCTGATTTCGACCACATCTCCTATCGGCCGCGCGCTTTTGGGCAAAAGGGTAGGCGACATCAGTGAGGTGGTCACTCCCACCGGCAAGCGCGAACTGGAAGTGCTGAAGTTAACCACCATCCACGACGAGGCGTAATGACCTGGACGAGTGCCGTCGGTCGGTCTTGCAAGTGGCTGCTGTACAAAATTGTCCACGGTCTGGCGCTTACCCGCATTTCTCCCAACGCCCTCACCTTCATTGGCCTGTTGATTAATGTTGTTGCCGGATTTCTATTTGGCTACGCCAACGCAGAGAACCAGCGGCGCATGTTCCTGTACGCCGGGCTGGTCATCATCGCCGCCGGCATCTTCGATATGGTGGATGGCCGTGTCGCCCGTGCCACCAACCAGGTCACGCAATTCGGGGGCTTCTTTGACTCGGTCATCGACCGCTACAGCGATGTCGCTCTCTTCTTCGGTCTGCTGGTGTACTACGCTCGCGCCAATCGCTTCTTCTATGTGGTCATGACAGCGTTCGTAATGGTGAGCTCTGTGATGGTGAGCTACACCCGCGCGCGCGCCGAGTCGCTTGTACCGAGCTGCAAAGCTGGATTCATGGAGCGTCCCGAGCGCATTGTGCTGATCATCCTAGGAGCCCTGTTCAACCGAATGGGCCCAGTGCTTTGGGTGATTGCGGTACTGAGCACTATCACCGTGATTCACCGCATTCGCTACACTCATCAGCAGCTCGCATTGATAGAGCCTCCTCCCGTTCCGGTCCGTCCCGACCCGCTGAAGTTCGAAGAAATCGTCGGCTAGCTGAGCAATTGCCGTACAGTGCCTGTTGAGCGGAGGCGGCACTCTTTTGGCTACCGGAGTCGAAGGGCCCCTTTTGGCCGGAACATCGCTTCGGGTTGCCTTCACGCCGTCTGCTTCACCAACGCTTTCCCGCAAGACGGGCAGCAAGTGTATTCCCGCTGCACGGTTTGGCCACAATGCGGGCATGCTGGAGTCAAGGCGCAGCCGCACTTCGTGCAATAGTGAAAACCCTTCTCCACCCGCTCACCACACTGCGGGCATCGCTCGATGATCGGCTTGCGCAGCAGGAAGTACGCCAGGAACCCGATCCCGTTGGGAATGAAGATCACCAGCAGGGTCCACAGCAATTGGCCCATATCGCGGCGCTTGGCGTCCTGATTCACGTAGCCCAGGAGCAGCAGGTAGGCCGCGGCCACCGTTCCAATCAGGAGGGCCAGAAGCGTTAGCCATGGCTGGTGTGGCGCCTTCGGGTCGTGCATCGGCATGTACAGAACGAACAGGCCCACGAGGCAGAAAGCGGTGACGACCGCCAGCAAGTACATGAACCACGGGATAATTGCGAACTCATCTCCAAAGCTACTGTTGCGTTGTGTCATCGCGCACCTCTCACGTGCTCCTTCAGGAATCTCTGCATCAGGCTGCCTTCAAATACTGTCGGCGGCATGGCCACCATAAGAACCGCAATTGCCACCGCGGGCAGAAGCCAAAACAGCAGCACGCCTGGCTCGATGATTCCTGACGGCAATCCCAGCTTGTCGGCGACCCACGCTCCGCACGTCCACCAAATCCATGCCGTCAGCGTTGAAGTCAGCACGCCCAGGCAGAACGAGACTCCCATCAGCACAGCGCGTGCCTGCTGCTCGCGCAGTTCCTGGGCGCGCGCATGCACCCGGGCGCGCGTCGTCTCGACCAGCGAGACCGGCGCCATCAGGGTGAACGAGCGCAAGGCTTGTTCAGTGTCATTCAGAGCGACCGCAAAGCTCGTGCACTCCTGGCACTGTTCAAGATGCGCTTCTAGCCAGCGAGCATCAGCGGCGGAAATGCCTTCCACATTGTGCTGCGTAAGCAGGTCAATCGCGCGCTGATGTTCGTTTCGGTTCATTGACTGCCTCCCAGGAGTGCCGGACGCAGCGCCATCACGCCGCGATAGAGCCGTGTCTTTACTGTTGCCAGGGGGATACCGACCAGCTTCGCAATCTCTTCCAACTTCATTTGCTCCTGAAATCGCAGCACCAGCACCTCGCGAAAGATCGGCGGCAGGCCCTCGAGTGCTGCCTGAATTCTCGTCTTGTCTTCCATCGCTGCGGCCTGCTCAAACGGCGATGGACTTTGCGCCACCGGTTCCCATGGAGCAGAATCTTCTGTCTCACGCATCTGGTCCAGGCTGGCGGGTGTCTTCTTTCGCAGATGATCAATCGCCACGTTATGCGCGATGGTCATCAGCCAGGTGGCAAACTTGCTCTTCCCGTCGTACTGGTGGCCCTTTTCCAGCACCCGAATCCACGTCTCCTGAAACAGGTCTTCGGCTGTGGCCTGATTGCCCGTCATGTGCGCCAGGTAGCGCAGCAGCCGGTGCTGATACTGCTCGATCAGCGCGTCCAGTACATCGGGATCGCGCCGGCGTAGGCTGGTGGCAATTTGGGCCTCTTCCGTCTCCATCGTGACCAGCGGACTGAATGCGGCGGCGACCATACTACCGGGATATACGAGCCGGGGCGAGAAAAAGACTCACGAGATGGGGTCAGGACGCAATCCTCAGCGGCGGTGTGGCGGCCGCACTGTGCTTAGTTTTAATGAAAAGAAGAAAGCCCAGCAGCAGCGCGCCACCAAAAATACAGTTTAGAAAGCCGATGCGCCACACAAAGATCGTGATCGGCAGAAAAGCCACCACAGCCCAAGCCACTATCCCATCTGCGATGGGTTGGATAGCCGTTAGCCGACCCTCGGATTCATATAGGTCGCCAGAGGCGAGCTTCGTTATATTCGGTATCTGAAAAAACACCAGGTTGCGCTGGGGCCGATCTTCGTCACGGAGCCAGTCTTCTCGTTGGTGGTGCGCCATCTTCTCTTCTTCCCTCCTCCAGCCACTGCTGCATACACACCAATTCCAGAAGTGTTCGGCTGAGGCCAGAAAAGCTCAGGCGTAGCGCCTGGAGGTTAAAGCCCTTAAGAGCTAAAGGCCAGTAGCTAAAGGCCAAAGACTGACGGCTGACACCTGAGAGCCGATAGCTGTTTTACAATCATCTATTCGTCTTGCGGCTCTTATAACTTTCTGTAGAACGGAGCATTCTCTGTGGCTGACACTATCTACGATGTGGCCATTATCGGCAGCGGTCCGGCCGGCTATACGGCTGCCATTCGCGCCGGCCAACTTGGGCTTTCCACGGCCCTGGTCGAGAAAGATCCCTACCTCGGCGGCACCTGCCTGCACGTCGGGTGCATCCCGACTAAGTCCTTGTTGTTCAATGCCGAAGTCTATGACCACGTGAAAGACGGCGATGCGATGGGGCTAAACAACACTGCCGGCGTCACCCCCAACTGGCCCACCATACAGAAGCGCAAGCAGGGCATCGTGGACAAGCACGCCAAAGGACTCCAGTTCCTCATGCGCAAGAACAAAGTCACCGTCATTGAGGGGTACGGCAAGCTCACAGGCCCGGCACAGGGCGGAATCCACACTGTCGATGTCGAAGGAAAAAGCGGAAGGTCCAGCATCAAAGCCAAGAACGTGATCCTCTCGACCGGCTCAGTGGCACGCCTGCTTCCGGGCCTGAAGCCTGACGACCGCATTCTAACGAACATCGAAGTCCTGAGCCTAAATGACATTCCCAAATCGCTCATCGTCATCGGATCGGGCGCGGTGGGCGTCGAGTTCGCGAGCATCTACAAATCCTTTGGGGCTGATGTAACCATTCTCGAGATGCTGCCGCGCTACGTTCCGGTGGAAGACGAAGAGGTTTCCAAAGAGCTCATGCGGGTGTACCGCAAGCGCGGCATTAATGGCTTCGTCAATGCCAAGGTCGAAAAAGTGGAGCGCACTAAAGACGGTGTTGTCGTAACCTTCACAGTGGACGGGAAACAGCAGAAGATCGAAGCCGACAAGGTACTGATTGCCGTTGGCCGGGCCCCTAACACAGACAACGTCGGGATTGAGAAGACGAAGATCGAGGCCGAACGAGGCTTCGTCAAAACCGACGAGTACATGCGCACTGCCGAGCCGGGCATCTATGCCATCGGCGACATCGCAATGGGATACCCGCAGCTTGCACACGCTGGAGCCATGGAAGGCATCGTGGCCGTCACGCACATTGCCGGCAAGCCGGTGAAGCCGGTCAAGGTGTTGCGCATACCGAACGCGACCTATTGTCACCCTGAAATCGGAAGCGTCGGTCTGAGCGAAGCCAAAGCTAAGGAATTGGGTTACGACGTGAAGGTGGGCAAGTTTCCGTTCACGGCAAACTCGCGGGCCAGCATCGTCGGGCAGCACGAGGGTTTCGTGAAGATCGTGACCGACGCGAAGCACGGCGAGATTCTGGGCGTGCACATCATCGGCCCGACGGCGACCGAGCTGATTGCCGAGTCAGTCGTAGCACTCGAAATGGAATGCACAGCCGAGGACCTGGCGCATATCATCCACGCCCATCCGACATTGTCAGAGGCGATGCTGGATGCGGCAAATGCCGTCTTCGGCATGCCGATTAACACCTAGCCCTTTGTAATATTTCGGATGCCACGCCAATATCGTCCCTCTTTTGGACGAGAGGTGGGATCCTTGGTGGGTTTCCCCACTCCGCCTTCTTTTGGCGAGGTGGGTCTTTTTGCCTTTTCTATCCGCTAACTAACCGGTGCTTTGACCCATGATGGGTCATGCGCTTTTTCGATTTTTTTCCGATTATCCTGCCAGCACTCCTATCCGGCCTCAAAGAATCCCTCCTAACTCCTTTGGTACTAAGATCTTGCCTATAAGTTTCACGCACTCACCAATATGCCTGCAAATCCGTCTATCTGCAAGAAAACAATCACTTTCCAAGGTGTCGGGAGGTCGCTAAGGGCCGGCATTCCCAATTTGGGACATCCGCCCTTTGCTGCTGACTTCTTTCCTTTTCCTCGCCGCTGATTTACATTCCGCCTTCACTTCCAGGAGGAGTAGCTTGCTCCACAAACCTCCATTCGTAGCATTGACGCTGCTTCTTGCTTCCACCGTGTTCGCCCAAGCGCCCGCAAACTGCTCGCCCCCGCAATCCGACACCAGCTTCATCGACGATGACGGAACAGCCCACATCACCCGCGTGATTCCTGTGCCGGACGCGATCAGTCGGGAAGCGCAGAAGGTCGTAGCCAAGCCGATGCTCGACACGGAAGCTCCGTACGAGGCTGCAAAAGACCGCGCCATGGCCGACGCATGGCAGGCGCATGGTGGCGAGACGATGCGCAAGGACTATCCCGTCAATATGGAGAAGAGCACGATTGCGGGAGTGCCGGTAAAGATAGTGACGCCTCTGAACGTTCCAGCCGACCGGCAGAACCGAGTGCTCATCAATCTCCATGGCGGTGGGTTCACTGCCGACTGGGGCTCGTCCATCGAGACGATTCCCATCGCCAATCTCACCCAAACCAAAGTCGTCGCTGTGCTCTATTCGCTGGCGCCGGAACATCCATTCCCGACCGCCGTTAACGAAGCGGTCGCGGTTTACAAGGAGTTACTGAAGACATACAAACCGCAGAACATCGGCCTTTACGGAACCTCCGCAGGCGCGGTGCTCACGGCAGAGGTTGCTTCAAGACTGCGCCAGCTAGGCCTGCCGCTGCCCGCCGCGCTCGGTATTTTTTCGGGCAGCGGTGATTTCGCCCGCTTCGGCGATTCCATATACATGTATGGCCTCTGGGGACTATCGGGACCCATCAGCCGCTGGACGGGCAAGCACGATACCTCTTATACCGGTACGACGGACCTCAAAGATCCCGTGCTCTCACCAATCTATGCCGACTTGAAGGGGTTTCCGCCGACCCTCTTCCTCAGCAGCGGACGCGACCTGCTGCTGAGCAATACGGTCAACCTGCACCGTGCCTTCGTAAACGCCGGAGTCAACACGCAACTGGTCGTCTTCGACGGCCTCACGCACGCCTTCTGGAACGACTGGAACCTGCCGGAGTCCAAAGAAGCAGACCGCATGATGGCCGACTTTTTTGACCGGAACCTGGGCAGGTGAGGTCAGTAATGAGAAGAGACCGCGTCGACCACTTCATTTGTGGTCACAATGGCAATGGCGTAGCTCGAGAGATTGATGTCGAGAGCGGCGTGCATATTGTCGGAAACGATCAGGTGGAGGCCCGAGCCAGGCGCGACCGACGTCATGTTCGTGCCGAACTGGACCGAGCAACTCGAGCTGGGTGGCATGAACTGTACGACCCTGAAGCCGTTATTAAATGGGAAATCGGCATCGGGCCGCCACCCGAGCCTCCCCTGGAATTCCTTCGCGCTGTCGACATCAGAGAGGGAAACGACCACCACCTCGGACTTCATATCGATTTTGGCGACGCTCGTGCCGCCGGTCGCGTTATTACTACGGCCTTCTTCCTTAACAGCTCTCGATGTTCTTTTCCTTTGATGCGTTCACTTAAATTGAAAATCAGATTTGTTGAATGCGAGGTTCAATCAACTCCGCTGCTTCAACCCCTGTTTTGCCAGGCAAGGACGATTGCTGGCGATTCGTTCTAATCCTGTTCGCTGAGAGTCTCGGCGAAAGTCTTACCGTAGGGGTAGAAGAGTTCCTTGCGGCCCTGCTGCCAGACCTCTTTCATTTTGGGAGTAGTGATGTCCCAGTCGGGACGGCATTTCTTGAGCACCGCACGAAGGTCTTGACGAAGCTCTTCCATCGTGGGCCGCCCAAAGAACCAATAGCCGTTATAGATCTTGTAAACGACCAGGCCCGGCTCGAGGACAATGACGTGCGGGATCATCGGATTGTGCAGAGGGTCGGTGTACTCGGGGATGTCGAGATCTTTCTGAACCATGCGTCCCGGGTCGGACAGGAATGGCCAGTTGGCGCCGACTCCGGTGCGATATTCGCTTGTCTCGGTGAGGTTGTCGGTGCTGATCGTGACCAGCCTGCAATACCCAACTTCTAGTTCACGGTGAAATTGCACCAGCAGTTCCGACTGGCGGCGGTCTTTGGGGCAGAACCCTCCGCGGCTGAGTACGATAATTAGCGGATCGGTTCCTTGCAGCTCGGAGAGTTTTCGGCGTTTCGCAGTGTGGTCGGAAAGTTCGTAGTCAGGAAAGGTGGCCCCAGGGACGATGTCGGCTCGCATGGGAAACCTCGGACAGTTGGATGCCCCTTGTCGGGTGTGGTCTCAATTTAATACGCACGGTAGAAGACTCGGAATCACCTCTACGCGGAAGAGTGTTGTCAGTTGAGACCGACGCCGGGGAACGTTAGTAACAGGGTTCCCGCTGCCAGTGAGGCCGATTTCCAGTGCACTGCGGTGAGGGGGCAATAACCTCAGGGCAGTCTGCTGCGCATCATCCCCGATCGGTGTTCGCGAATGGACGCATTCTGCCCAGGCGGACATTCGCGTTGCTAGGTTGATTTTTACAATTCTCCGATGTGATTGGATTGCAGGAACTTGCCGGCTGCCCCGAAGTGGCTATGTAGTTGCGCTTTCGCGGTACGGTCCAGCATCCGGAGGCCGATATGACGAGCCTTTTACAGGATCTACGATTTGCGCTTCGCCAGATGCGCCGTTCGCCCGGATTTGCCACTACGGCTGTCCTTATCCTGGCGATCGGAATCGCCGCCAATGTCATCGTCATCGGCGTTCTTCAGTTAATGATCCTGCGCCCCCTGGACGTGCCTAATCCCGAACGGGTGATGACGTTCGCTCCGCACGTTGCTGATTATCCGATCTTCTCCTATCCAGAAGTGCGCGATGTGCGGGATGGCAATACCGTGTTGTCTTCCGTTGCCGCGCTCACCATACAGACTTTTGGCCTCGAGGCTGACGGTGTTACGCGGCCAGTCTGGGGATACATCGTGAGCGGTCAGTACTTCGAAGTGGTTGGTATCAAGCCGTACCTCGGGCGCCTGCTTGACCGTTCCGACGATAATCGTCCCGGAGCCGCAGAGGGCGCAGTCATTACCTTTCCAGCATGGAAGAACTATTTCGCCTCAGATCCCAACGTGGTGGGCAAGACGGTCCGCATCAACAAGCAGCCTTACACCATCGTTGGTGTTACTCCGCAGGGCTTCTACGGAACGGAAAAATTCTTGCTTCCCGACGTCTTTCTCCCCATGGCGAATCAGGCATCGCTCAACGGTGTCAGCTGGCTCGAGTCGCGGCGCCAGAAGATGGTCTTTCCCATTGCGCGCATCAAGGATGGAGTCTCCCTGGCCCAGGTGCAGGCTGAACTCGACACACTCGCTGTTCGCATTCAAAAGCAGAACCCTGGTGAAGAAGCTGGACTGGAATTCAAGCTGGCTCGTCCCGGCATGGTCGGCGACTTCCTCGGAGGAGCGGTGCGCCGGTTTATGTTCGGCGTCATGGTATTGGCCGGCATTGTGCTACTGGCGGCCTGCGCCAATCTCGGCGGGCTGTTTGCAGCGCGCACGGCAGACCGCACACGCGAGATTGCTATCCGCCTAGCGGTTGGGTCGAGCCGCTGGCGTGTTGTCCGCCATATCCTGGCCGAGGCTTTGGTGGTTTCCATCTTCGGAGGCGCATGTGCCTGCGGTCTAGCGTGGATAGCGCTCACCGGTCTGGCCAAATGGCATCCACCCAGCGAGTATCCACTCCGGTTCACTGTCGAGCCTCAGCCGAAGCTGCTCCTGACTGCGCTGCTGGTCTCGGTGCTCGCCGGCTCTCTGTTCGGAATCATGCCGCTGCGACAGATCTTCAACGCCGATCCTAATGACGCGATCAAGAGCGGCGGGTTCCAATCCGGCGCCGGGCGCCGCTGGGCGCTGCGCGATGTCTTGCTGGCGGCACAGATCGCACTCTGCTGTGTCACCATCACAGCTGCGTTTGTCTCATTGCGTGGCTTGCGCAGGACGTTGACCTTGGACCTGGGCTTCAACCCGAGGAATGCCGTCCTAACCACATTCGATCTAAGTCAGGCCGGCTACTCTGGAGTAACTGCCGACCATATTCAACGGCAGCTGCTCGAACGAGCGTCGAAACTCCCGGGAGTGGAAGCAGCGGGCTATTCGAGTACAACAAACCTCAACGGGGACAATCTGGTTCCTGAGGTGTTTTCTCAACAAACCACGGATTTCAGGCCCTCCAACGCAGCTTTTAACACCTTCGAGTATGACGTCTCGCCTGGATATCTAGCTGCGTGCGCCACCCCATTGCTCGCGGGACGCGATGTAAGCTTCAGCGACACTGCGACGACCCCGGCAGTTGCGTTGGTGAATCAGGAATTCGCCCGGCGTCTTTTTCACACCGAGAACGCTGTAGGCCGTTACTTCAAAAGCAGCTCCGGGACCTCTATCCGGATTGTGGGCATTATCGGCGACGGCAAACAATTCTTACCCAGTGAAACGCCGCGAGCCGCGGCGTACTTCCCCGTTTCACAGCGGCCAACTGCAAAGACATCGCTGATGGTTCGCATCAGGCCCGATCCCACGGGAGCCGCCATTGGCGATACAGTAGCCAGCATCCGTAAAGTGCTTAACGATCTTGACCCTGCCATTCCTATACTGACCTCGGGTGAGTGGAGAAGCCTGCTAGCGATGAGCTTCTTTCCGGCGCAGGTGGCTACGGTCGCACTGGGGCTGTTCGGCGCTTTTGGATTACTCCTCTCGATTACCGGTACCTTCGGCCTAGCCTCGTATACCGTCAGCAAGCGGATACGCGAGCTGAGTATACGCGTCGCACTCGGTGCCCAGGCCAGGCAGGTCCTCGCAGCGGCACTCGGCCGGATGTTGGTTCTGCTGGCCAGCGGTTCCCTGGTTGGGTTGCTCCTCGGTATCGCCGCAAGCCGCGTCCTTTCGGTTATCGTGTTCCAGGCAACAGCCCAAGATCCACTAGTTCTTGCTGCGGTTGCCTTCACGATCCTGCTCAGCGGCTCGCTGGCGGTCGCCGGCCCGGTCCGCCGCGCATTGCATATCGATCCGGCGAACGTGCTTCGCGAGCAGTAGCCCAAGTGTTCCAAAATCATTAGCCACATAGAGATCCTGCAGACGATCTTTTGGCGACGTTGACGGGCCTGGATGGAGATCGCCTTGGCTACCTTTCGGGGTGCTGAGCGGGTCTATAAAATTCGCGCTCGCCTACAACGAACTTTTCCCTATAGGGCGGGAACCCGCATAAAGGCGGTTGGATGCACATGCCTAAAAAAGCCACCCTCTACCTGCCCGGCCCCCTCAGCAGCGCGAGGCTCATTTGGTGCAAACAATTGCAGCGTGCGGCTGATTGGGCAGTCACAGCGTCGCTTTTTCCCTTGTTCTCACATTGGCAACGCGCATGCTCCGCCTTACACTGAAAGCCTTTGCACGCAAAGCAGTTGAGCCTCGATGACTAAGCCATTCGAGAAATTGGCCGATAAATGGACTGCCCTGGCGGACCGATTCAAAGCTGAGTGGGACGAGACTATGTCGGATAGTTACCGTATCGAGAGCCACCAAGATGCAGAGAAACGCTACAAGGCTGAGCAGCTTAGATATTGTGCTCAGGCGTTGAGAGGCGTACTTAACTCACAAGAAAACCTAGCCCACCCCAAGGAATTATCCCAGATTGCATCGAACTCAAGCTCAACTCTATTGCGGTTGAAACAGACGTACGCGACATCTGGTTACGTTATGCCAGATGACATTGCTTGGCTTCTGCAACGTGCGGAACAGTCGGTTATGCCGACCGAAGAGCAAGAAGCTCTACTCGAAGCTCGTGTCAGGCGTGTTCGATCCGAATACGAGAACAAATACGGCCACTTGCGGGGCGAACTCAGCTCTCTACAAGAACTGGTCCAACGCCGTCAAAGGAATCTTGAAACCTGTGCGGATAAGACTAAAGCTGCCGTTGAGCAGATACGAGGTGCAATCATAAATCGTCGGAAGCAACCTGAACATTACGAGTGGGAAACGTTTGAAAGGGAAATATGGAGCATCGTGGAAGGAACCCTTCGGAAGCCAGGCGAGCCCTCTTCGTAACGAGTATCCAATCGGCTGCTTCTAATTTTGCGACCATGGAATTTGGCGGTCCTGTCGGACAAATTGCCAACAGATTCTAGTGTTGTGTCCCATAAATAACTTGCAATAATGCCAGGTTCACGGTAAGCTGCTATATGCTTGCCGGACGCCCCAAACCGAGCCTGGAACTGGCCGCCGACGAACGCCTACAACTCAACAGTCTGGCGGCTTCGCGGACGCTGCCGCATGCTCTAGTCTGCCGTGCCAAGGTGG
>DASRAA010000144.1:0-5585 GCA_035638375.1 Binatia bacterium
CGGCCGAAGATCACAGGTTGAGATTCGTGAACGATTTCGCTGATCATGGGGTGGAACACTTCTGCTTCCAGTAAGAACGTTGTTGTATCAGACCAGTTACGCGCCGACGCCCGGATTGTCTGGCCGCCGTTCGAGAAGTCATCTTTCTCGATCTTGGTAAATGGACATGGCCCTGCAATGCACGAGACTCGGGCATTGCGGAATTCGTTGCCCACTCCTGCGTCGAGAAAGGCGGAGCCGATCGCGGCTTTCCATTTGCCATCTGGAGAGCACGGAGGGCGGCCCTTGCATGGCACATTCCCTGTGTTCACAACTTGGAACGGTTTCGCCGCGCTACCGATATTCGCCACGGTCATAGCCTTTAACGAATATCGAACCCGCAAGCTCCCGACTGTTATCTCCGGGCGGTTCGGTGGTCCAGGAAGCTTCCTGGCCAGTGGCTCCATCTCGGCAATGTAGAGTTCGTCAGCTACGAATTCACTCACGTCGAGAGGCTGATACTCGGGATGACGAAATTGAAGGGTCACAGCCCGTCCTCGCCTGACAGACGCCGGCAACTGGAACGCGAAGTACCCTGAAGAATCGGACTTGACAGCGGCAACGACCCCGTCGCTGATAGCGATGATTTCGACGTTGGCAATGGGGAGCCTGTCTCTCGTGTCGGCGTCGCGTACAACGACTGCGCCCTTGAGCCATATCGGTTTGTGATTGGGCAAATAAAAGAAGAATGTGAGTGCCATCAGAAACGTCACTATGATCGCAACGAGTGCGATCCCAATGCCGATCTTTACTTCTTTAGTCATCGAGAAGCCAATCTTAATATCCCACGACGACCTGTTCATTTGCCTGAAGGCGTTAGAACGCAGCGATCGCTGGTGAGTAAGCGACAGGTCTTAGTCGAGGCACTTACCGAGCCCGGCGATCGGTTAAGATTACTGGAACCAGCGGATGAGTGACATCGGTTCCAACAAGCTCACACGGCGAAAGTTGCTGTGGCATCTCCTTGGGACGGGTGTGAGTCTGCAATTCGCTGCGGCTCTGGGTCCCGCGCCCAAACCTGACGAACGCCGTACTGGTCTTGCCAGTTCTCCCAGCCCATCAGCCCTCTCGTTCGATGATGACCAGTTTCTGGACGCAGTCGAGCAGGTGAGTTTCCGCTACTTCTGGGAGCAGACGAACCCCGCAGTCGGCATCATCAAGGACCGATGCAACACAAAAATATCGGATGGCGGAATAGTAGGCAGCATTGCCGCAACTGGGTTTGGTCTCACGGCCCTTTGTATTGGACAACAACGAGGCTTTGTTTCTTTCTCGGATGCTCGAGAGCGTGCGCTGACCACCCTGAACTCCCTTTGGAGAGTGTTGCCGAACCATCGGGGGTTTTTCTATCACTGGGCAAACATTAATACTGGCGAAAGGATATGGGATGCAGAGGTTTCTTCTGTCGATACATCTATCTTGCTCGGCGGTGTTCTGACCTGCCGTGAGCATTTCCGCTCGCTTGAGCTCACAAAGGTGGCAAACGACATCTTCAACCGGGTGGACTGGACCTGGCTCTCGGAAGATACCACTCTGCTGTCCCACGGATGGACTCCCGAAGTTGGCTTCTTACAGTATCGGTGGGACCTGTATAGCGAGCTGATGATTATGTACCTGTTGGGTCTGGGATCGTCATCTTACCCGCTCAAGGAAGCAACGTGGTCAGCCTGGAAACGCATGACATTCGAATACGATAGGCTTCGCTACATTGGCTCGTTCGCTCCGCTATTCGTACACCAGTATTCCCAAGCCTGGTTCGATTTTCGCGGGAAGAAAGACAAGTATGCGGACTACTTCCAGAACTCTGTTATCGCCACGGATGTCCACCGGCGTTTCTGTCTGGAGTTGGCTCCCCAATTTCCCGATTACAGCGATGATCTGTGGGGCATAACCGCCTCGGACTCGGAACATGGCTACGTCA
Organism: Binatia bacterium; assembly: GCA_035638375.1. Classification (GTDB taxonomy): domain Bacteria; phylum Acidobacteriota; class Terriglobia; order Terriglobales; family Acidobacteriaceae; genus DASRAA01. Next base: position 1,961 of record DASRAA010000144.1, read on the forward strand.
TTTGGGGCGGACCGCCGACAACGGGGCCCATTGACGGCACCGTCGTACCCAGCGCATCCGCGGGTTCGTTGCCGTTTCTGCCGCAGCCCACAATGCGGGTTCTGCGAACCATCAGGAAGACTTATCCAGCCGCCTGGAGTAAGTACGGATTTGTGAACGCATTCAATCCGCTTAAAAAGTGGTACGACAGCGACTGTGTTGGAATCGATACGGGAATCACCATGCTCATGGCAGAGAACGCGAGAACCGGCTTTGTCTGGAACACTTTCATGAAGAGTCCGGAAGCGCGGCGCGGCATGGAACGAGCGGGATTCAAAGCCTATTGAGGCCCTCGCGCCGGAGGTTCCCGAGACCTACAGGCACACCCACCCGCTGGACCCTCTGTTTTTTCCTGAGCCGCGAAAATTTTACGTTACCGCCTCGCCGCTGCCAGGCAACCCGCAATGCCGTCATTTACTTATCGGAACTATGCTCACGCACTAATTCTCTCCATCTCCAGGAACAAGATCAATGTTTTGAATCACATAGTGGGACGCAGCGCCCTGCTATCTGCTTGCGGCGGGTACTGACGACCAGTTCCTCGTTCTACCTTACGAGTGGAACCCAACGTGTACTAGGAAGGAGGGCAGCCGTGTCTGCCGCCAAGATTCGGCGGCACATGAGCACAGGATTTCCGCGGCGCCTCGCGCTTGGCGCGACGTTGTCCAGCATGGTTGTTGAACGGTATGAGACCTGATGCAGAACGAGCGAACTTTTGGAGTGGATGGAGAGAACGTTTCTCCGCGCTGCGACATGTGCCGGCCGTTCTGGGAATGGTGTGGAGATCAGGTCCCTTAGTAGTCACCTTGGGGCTCGTTTTCCGCCTACTGACATCTCTGCTACCCATCGCTCTGCTGTGGATTGCGAAGCTGATCATCGACAGCATTGTGCATGTCGTGACCGGTCATCAAGCGATACCATCGGGATTCTGGTGGCTGGTTGCAGCAGAGTTCGGGCTCGCAGTCTGTAGTAGCGTTCTCGGTCGCACCATCGACTACCTCGATGCGCTCCTGGGTGACAAGTACACCCGCTACGTCAGCATCGAGGTAATCAAGCATGCCGCTGAGCTGGATCTCGCCAACTACGAAGATCCGGTGTTTTACGATTGCCTCGAACGGGCGCGGGTCCAAGCAACCGACCGCCTGGGAATGATCCAATCGATTGGCAGGCTGGCACAGCAAGCCATTACAGCGATCTCGTTATCCGTCTCGATCGTTCTGTTCTCCCCTTGGTTGCTCCTGCTGCTTTTGCTGGGAGTGCTGCCGGCATTCCTGGGAGAAAGCCACTTCGCGTTCCTTGGGTACGCAACGAACTTTCGGCAGACGCCAGTCCGCCGCCAACTGGATTACCTGCGAGTCTTGGGCGGAAGCAGAGAAGCCGCGAAGGAACTCAGGCTTTTCGGTCTCAGGAACTTTCTCGTCGAGCGATTCACTAAGTTGTCTGACCAGCTATACGAGGAGAATGTCGGATTAGCACGCCGACGGCTGGTTGCGGGTGCGTTCTTGTCGGTCGTTGGCACTGCTGGTTACTACTCCGCATATGTGTTCGTTGTATGGCGCACCATCATAGGAGCACTCACGATAGGTCAGTTGACGTTTCTCTCTGGCGCGATCGTACAAGCGAGCGGCAACATTCAACAGATTTTTTCCATACTGGCAAGTATCGCGGACCAGGCGCTTTTCCTCACCGACTTGATCACTTTCATGGAAATGCAGCCGACTATCCGTTCCAAGCCCAACTCCTTGCCGGCACCCAGGCCGATCAAACGCGGGTTTGAGTTCCGTAACGTCTCCTTCCGCTATCCGGGCAACTCCCGGCTGGTATTGAATGGCCTGGATTTCCGGCTCAGGCCGGGCGAACGCATCGCGCTCGTGGGAGAAAACGGTGAGGGAAAAACCACCATCGTGAAGTTGATGACTCGCCTCTACGACCCCTCGGAAGGCGAGGTTCTGCTGGAAGGCGTGGACCTTCGTGAGTACAGCTTGGAAGACCTCTACCGCGAGATCGGAGTCATCTTTCAGGACTTCATGCGCTATGAGATGACGGCGCGGGAAAACATAGCTGTAGGGCAGATCGAAGACTTGGATCGTCTGTGCTCTTTACAGAGGGCCGCCCGTAAGAGCATGGCCGATGATGTGATCGAGCGGCTTCCTCGTGATTACGAACAGATGTTGGGAAGGCGCTTTGAAGGCGGCGTCGATCTCTCCGGTGGTGAGTGGCAGAAAATCGCGCTAGCCCGAGCATACCTCCGCAATGCGCAGGTGCTTATCCTCGACGAACCAACCGCCGGCCTCGATGCACGCAGCGAAACCGAGGTGTTCCGCCGCTTCACTGAACTTACTACAGGCAAGACTGCACTGTTTATTTCGCATCGGTTCTCGACGGTCCGTATGGCAGATCGAATTGTGGTCTTGCAAGACGGCAGGATTTCCGAAGACGGAAGTCACGATGAACTGGCCAGCCGAGGCGGACTCTACGCGGAAATGTTCGAAATGCAGGCGGTCCATTACCGCTGATGATGGAAACTTGAATGCCACAAAGTACTCATCTTGAGATCGTTGACAGCGAGACCCTCTATGTGCCAGAGCCTGCCTGCGATGCATCCGACCTCGAGCTTCTGAGTGAGAAAGCACGACAGCTCCCACACAGTTTTACCAATTTACCCGACGTTCCTTCGTCGAGAACTCTAGTTGAACGTTGCAAGGCCCTGACGCCTGAATTCAAGCTCCTGCTCGGCAAGCTGGAATTGCCGATGGTAGGCTCCTCAAATTCTGACGACGGCCGTTGGTTATATGAAAACGTTCGATTGCTGCACTCGGAGCATCAGTCTACTGTCGAAGCCCTCAAGCCGCTGCGGAGGATGCCGCATGTTCGTACGCGAAAAGGAGATATCATTCCCCGGGCACTGGTCCTGGCCGAGGGTTTTCTTGAAGCCTGCTCCTGTCAATTCAGCGAGCAAAAGTTCACCTTTTTTGTGAGCGTGCTGCAGCAAACCACGGACTTAGTTCTGGAATTGCGAGAGCTTTGGGCGTTTCCGTCCGCGCTAAAGCTCGTACTCCTGGAACGAATTGTAGCCGGAGAAAAGCAGTCACTCGGCGGTTTCGGGAGCGCATCAACGAACATAGGAAATTGCGTGCGCAGCCTGCGCGACATCGGCCATACCTCGTGGAAAGAAGTCATCGAACCCCTCATAGTCTTCGACTACGTTTTGCGTATGGACCCAGCAAATTGCTATGCACTAATGGATTTCGAGAGCCGCGACCGGTATCGCAACAAGCTGGCCGATATTGCCGAGCACTCCGGCAGAACGGAAATGGAAATTGCTCACGCGGCGCTGGATCTGGCTCAAGCGGCTGCCATGAAGACCTATTCCGATTCGCGAGTGGCTTTACGCGAGAGCCATTGTGGGTACTATCTCGTGGATGATGGGGTCCCGCTCCTGAACGCAAAGGTGGGTTTCAAGTATCCGCTCGCCAAAAAAGTCCAGACCAAGCTGCGCGAGTACCCGGACCAATGGTTTCTGCTGGGAATAGGAAGCCTGACCTACGCCATCGTGTTCGCGACCGCGGTGCTGACGGGTGACGTC
>DASRAA010000145.1:0-8375 GCA_035638375.1 Binatia bacterium
CTTGCGGAGATATTCGCTCGAGGATGGTGAGTCGGGATCGTAACCTTCGTAGCGGTCGAGAGCGGTAAGCATCGATGGATGGTCTGTTGTCAGGACTTTGCCGAAGACCTTCGACTCGGAGGCTGCATCGAATACGGCACCTGGGTAGGTACCGAGATCGTAGAGCGTGCCGGGGGCCCAACCTTCTCCCACGAATTGGAACGCGGACAGTAGTTCGCGCAGCGGCAGTGGTGCAAACTGTGGCATGAGGGTTCCGTAGAAGAAGAACTGCTCGGGCATGAACGATAGGTGTCAGTGGTCGGTTGTCAGCAACTTAGCAATCCCACATCTGCCAAAAGAAGGCAAATGCGGGCCACCCACAAGTCGTCCTCCCCACCCTATCGCCCAAAGACGACGGGCAATAAGGGTGCAGCATCCGCCGCTAGCACAAGTTGCCCCTTTACGACTAGGGTCGCACGGCCCAGGCGAGGCCGTCGGGCTCTGCGCCGACGTCGATTTGGCCGGTGACCTTCAGCGTCTGGAGATCCACCACTGTGACGTAGTTGTCCGGTGTGCAGGCAACGAAGGCGCGCGCGCCGGAGGGTTCCATCTGAATGCCTGCAGCGCCATGCCCAATATGCACGCGCTTGGACTCTTTGCGTGATGCGGCGTCGTAGATAAACAGATCACCATCACGAAGGCTCGTGATGAACACGAGTTTGCCGTCGGGAGTGAACTTGAGCCGGTTGGAGCCAAGAATTTTCGCATCGAGCGTGGCTGTGACCTTCTTGCCGGCAAGATCGATGATCGAGAGCGAGCCATCTTGCGCGTTCGCGGTCCACAGTTCGCGGCCGTCGGGTGAGACATCGAAACCCTCATCACCTTTGCCGACGGCGATGACGGTCTGGTTCCAGTCCATGCGCGGCGGCGGCGGTTGCGGCGGCGTTGCTTGCGTGCCGGATGAGGACTGCATTCCGGGTGGAGGTCCCATGGGTGGTAGCTGGACCAACTCGAGGATGCTGACGGTTGCGGAGCTGACATTGGTGGTGTAAACCCTCTTCTCGTCGTTGGTGACATAGAGCATGTGCGTGCGATTCTGGCCGGTGCCCATGATCCAGTCAATCTTGTTGGTTGCTGGATCGTAGCGGCCGACGGCCTTCGCACCCTCGGCAGTGAACCAGAGTTTGCCTCCGACAAAGAATTCGCCGTGAGGGCCGTTCAAGCCTCCGGTGTCGATTTCGGGCAGAGCTTTCTGGGCAACGAGATCGAGCACAGAGACCGCGTGGTAGCGACCTCCGCCGTAGATGGAAACATAGGCCTTCGTGCCGTCGGAGGAGGCGACAACTTCATGCGGATCCGGGCCCACGGGAAGTTTGTTGATGACCTGCAATGTTGCTGGATCGACAATCGCCATTGTGTGGTCTTGTTTGGAGAGGGCGAGCAGGGATTGCTTGGGCGTAGATTGCGCCGCGGCTGATGGAAGCACGCAGATGCCTAATAAGAGCGCCGTCAGGGTGGGGAGAGATGCGGTGGGTTTGGATCGCATAGGTTGCCTCCGTACGAGTGGAGTGAGTGTAAGGCATCGGCGGTGTTTCCGACGTAGAGGGATTCTTCCACCCTTGCCCCAGAAGAAGCAAAAAGGGTGGGGCACGCGCTTCCCAATGTGCCGCTGCTACGTCGTACACTGTATTTTCTGTCTGCATTGGCTGGAGTTTACGGAGGTACGATGAAACTGAGTGTCGCCAGGGTCGTAGTGCTGCTACTGATGGTAATGACATCGCCGCTAGTGGCGCAGGACCTGGCATCGTTTGAAAACAGAGTGACGGTGAGGACCCTGCCGAATGGGCTGACGGTCATCATTCTTCGCCGGCCGGAGGCGCCGGTGTTTTCTTTCTTCACCATGGTAGATACCGGCTCGTCGCAGGATCCGCTGTCGAAGACCGGCCTGGCCCACATGATGGAGCACATGGCGTTCAAGGGCACGCCGGACATTGGCACCACGAACTATGCCGAAGAGAAGGTCGCGCTGGCCAAGGTGGAGCAGGCGTATGCAGCCTACGAGGCCGAGCGCATCAAACGCAAGGACCGCGACCCGCAGAAGCTGGCGCAACTGCAGAAAGAATGGCAGGACGCGATTGCTGCCGCCGACAAGTTTGTCATCAAAAACCAGTTTGGCGAGATTGTGGAGAGCCACGGCGGCGTGGGCATGAATGCCTTCACGACCTACGACGAGACGGGCTACCTGTACTCGATGCCGTCGAACATGATTGAGCTGTGGGCTGCCATTGAGTCGGACCGGTTCGCCAATCCGGTGATGCGCGAGTTCTACAAAGAGCGCAACGTAGTGATGGAAGAGCGGCGCATGCGCACGGACAGCGATCCGACCGGACGACTGGTAGAGCAGTTCCTAGGGACGGCGTTTGCGGCGAATCCGTATCATCGGCCGACGATTGGGTACCCGTCGGACCTGCAGTCGTTCTCGGCGACCGACGCGGAGAATTTCTTCCATCGCTATTATGTGCCGTCAAACATGGTGATTGCGCTGGTGGGTGATCTCGATCCGAACACAGTGATGCCGATTGTGGAGAAGTATTTTGGGCAGTTGCCAACAAATCCCAAGCCGACAGAGTTGACGACGGTGGAGCCTCCGCAGAACTCAGTTCGCGAAGTGAAGATGAACGATATGGCGCAGCCGATTTATGTCGAGGGGTATCATCGGCCGAGCTATCTCGATCCGGATGATGCGGTGTACGACGCGATCACCGACATCATGTCGAATGGGCGGACGTCGCGCATGTATCGCTCGCTGGTACGCGATCAGAAGATTGCCGCGGCGGCGGCAGGGTTCTCGGGATTTCCGGGTACGAAGTATGCGCACCTGTTCGCGTTTTACGGCGTGCCTCTGCCGGGACACACGAATACGGAGATGCAGAAGGCAATTCAGGAGCAGATCCAGAAGTTGAAGACGGAAGATGTGAGCGATGAAGAGTTGCAGATGTTCAAGACGCGCACCAAGGCGGATCTGATTCGCGGGCTGGCCAGCAATCAGGGGCTGGCACAGCAGTTGGCGATTTATCAGACGCGGTATGGCGACTGGAGGGAGCTATTCCGCTATCTGGAGAAGGTGGACAAAGTGCAGAAGGCCGATATTCGGCGAGTGGCGAACAAAGTTTTCACGGACAGCAACCGCACCGTCGGTAGCATTGAGACGGTCAGTGAGCCAGCAGCACCTGCGGCGAAAGGAGGCAACTGATGCGGGCCAGTTGTCGGTGCTTAGGGGTTAATGGCCAGTTGCGGAGAATGAATCCTACATTTTCCCGAGGCGGGCAAATGCGGGCCGCCCCTGTGTCATTCATGCTGCTGTTCGTTGTACTGTTTAGCGTATTCGCTTCAGCGCAGCTCACTCCGTGGAACAAGCTGACGTTTCCTCCGCTGCCGGCGTTTCAGCCGCAGGAGCCCACGCGGATTCAATTGGCTAACGGCATGGTGATCTTTCTGCAACCGGACCACGAGCTCCCGTTGATCTCAGCCACCGCGATGGTTCGTGGAGGAAGCATCTCCGAGCCAGCGGAAAAAACCGGACTGGTGTCGCTCTACGGAGACGTATGGCGCACGGGGGGAACGAAAGTCAAAACCGGCGACCAGATGGACGACTTCCTGGAGGCCAGGGCGGCTAAAATCGAAACCAGCGATGGGGCGGATTCGACCTCGATTTCGCTGAATTGCCTCAAGGGCGACTTCGACGCGGTGTTCGAGATGTATCTCGACTTGCTGCACAATCCGGATTTTCGCGCGGACAAACTGGAGTTGGCCAAGCGGCAGGCGTATACGGGGATTGCACGGCGAAATGACGAAGTCAGCTCGATCGTGGGGCGCGAATCGGCACGGCTGGCATATGGCAAGGACAATCCATTTGCGCGCGAGGAAGAGTATGCGACGATCGCCGCGGTGAAGCGCGAGGATTTGGTCGCGTGGCACAAGCAGTACACGAATCCGAACAACATCATTTTCGGCATCAGCGGCGACTTCGATCCGAAGGAGATGGAGGCCAAGCTGCGGAAGGCCTTCGAGGAGTGGCCGAAGGGTCCGCAGGCTAAGGATCCCGACATCAAGTTTGCGGGGGCCAAGCCCGGGTATTATTTCGTGCTGAAATCGGATGTGAATCAGAGCTCCATCGCGATGGTGGACCTGGGCATCAGGCGCGACAATCCGGATTATTTCGCCGTATCGGTGATGAACGAGATCTTTGGCGGCGGTTTTTCATCGCGGCTGTTCAACAATGTGCGCGCAACGAAAGGACTGGCGTATAGCGTGGGCGGCGGCGTTGGTTCGAGCTTCAATCATCCGGGTATGACGCGCATTCAGATGCAGACCAAGAGCGAAAGTACGGTGAGCGGCATCCAGGCGCTGTATGAAGAGATCGACTTGATGCATGGCAAGGCGCCGGATTCTATCGAGCTGAAGCGAGCCAAGGACCAGATTCTCAATTCGTTCATCTTCCGCTTCGACACGCCGGGCAAGGTGCTGCGCGAAAAGATGACCTACGAGTTCTATCACTATCCACTGGACTTTCTCGAGCGCTATCGCGGCGAAATCGAGAAAGTCACGGCGGACCAAGTGCAGCAAGTGGCGAGGAAGTATCTGCAAAAAGACAAGCTGGCTGTGCTGGTAGTGGGAAACGATACCGAGTTCGACAAGCCGCTGAACAGTCTCGGGGAGGTGACGAAGCTGGACATCAGCATACCGCCTCCGCCGAAGGGGCTGATGGAGCAGATTGGGCCGCAGCTGCCGGGCGAGCAATGATAAGAAGTGGTCGGTTGTACATCTCGCTGGAAGAGTCCTGTCTCGGTTAGTGCCGGCCTTCAGAGCCTGCCCTGTAGTCGTCGAAGGGTCAGCCTGTAAGTTGTTTATCTTGAGCTTTCGAGCGGACCTTCTAGCCGCGGGCCAATGGGAAAATCGACTTACCGGGGCGGGGTTGGAACCAGTTGTTCCGCCGACCCCTGACCACCGGGTGGTTGCTTTCGTTTCGTGGGACTTCTGATTTCTCTTGCCTTGCCTTCTGGCTTCCGTACAGCCAGATTATGGCGGCCCGAGGAGTAGTGTTTCTAGCCCCACCGAGAAAAATCGGGGAATCAAGAGGCGCGCAAGCTGTGGAGAAGCCCGATGCCCAAGGTCAGAACTCCGATTGCGAGGCTCGCCGCGCCGAGGTAGATGAAGTTTACTGCAGGGCCTGCTTCGCTGGCGTTCGGCGGCAAAACTGAGAAGAAGAAGCCTAAGGGGATCAGAATCGCCGCGAGCGGAATAGCGATTCGCACCAACCACATGAGCCAGTCTGGCAGAAGTGCGCCGTCGACCAGAATCTGGCAAACCAGCGAAAGTATAACGATGACTCCGGCATGCGCGTGTCCGGCGCGGAAGAAATTCTGCCGCAGTGGATTGTCCATGTATCCGCTTCCTTTGGTCATCAACTGGGTCAGGAGGAAGTAGCCTCCGTACTGAATGGTGGGTACGGTGATGAGAATGATACCGGACATCAGTCGAGCTTCGCGGGTCATATGAACTCCTTTCTGTAACTGCTGTTTCGGGTTGGATGCCTTTTGACGGGTGTTTACGTATCGAGGGCATTTCCAGTTTTGCAAATGCCGCGCCTGCCTCGTAAAGGCTGAATCCTGATTTCACTAACAGGTCGAACGCATCAGCATCGGCAAGAGACTCGCAGGCGCGTGGGCATACACCCGATGCTCCTTGGTATTGCTGGTAATGTCCAGGCATTGATGCCAGGGCTGTTCACCGCGATGGAATTGGTGTGAAATCCCTTGCAACCTGTGATCCCGTCCGTCGGCTGCTAATTGACGCTATCGTAGCCTTGGCAAGCTTGTACCTCCCGTAACATGGGCTGCCAATAGAAGCAATTTTTGGTCGTATGTCTCGCCTGAGAGACGTCCTTATAAGAAACTGAGATGTAGAGGACCGCATAGGTCTGGTTGCGATACAAAGCGGCAACTGCGGGGAGAGGAATCCGAAATTCTATTGGTATCTTGTGGACCGCGCCAGGAAAAAGAATTCCGGCCGAGCGCTGTACTCGACTGGATTCGTCGTTCACTGGGCGTATTTGCGGGGAATCCTGCAGCAGCACGAACGCTGAGACGTTAACATCCAAAGCGGGGACCTTGCCGGAATTTTGGAGTGAAATGCTGAAGGCACCCCCGGTGGCCGTGAGTGGTTGTGGAACGACCTCGGCAACCCCCACCCAAGACCGTTGCTCCAACTGCTTGCTCTCCTGGCTAGCACGCGCTTGCTCTATTGAGGTCTGTAATTGCTGGCCCAGAATCCACACTTGCTTGCGGAGTTGCAAGCCCAGGTACAACACGGTTATCGCGATCATGACCGTACCGACCGCTATGATCGTGTTCGCAATTGATAAACCGGTGGGGTATTTCAGCTCAGGGCGTTCACTGGCAGCAGAAAATTTGAAGTCGTTAGCGGAGGGCTGAGGTTGGGCACCAGCGGAGTCACGCCCCGCTGCAGGCGGGGTTTCGGGTGCAGGTTCGGCCCCAATCGTATCGTATATTGGGTCAAACGGGAGCCCGCGGCCTTGCGCCTCATTGCTTCGTTCGGAGACCTGGTGAGTTACGCCTTCCGCCATTGTCCGTGCGGCAAAATATCGATAAGATTACGCCTTTGGAAGGTGGCTTGCCACCGATATAGTTTTCTCCACCAGTGGTCCGGAGGAGAATAGCGAGAAACAACGCTCCTTCTCCCGCAATTCGGTGAATCCGAGTGCTGAAGCATCTTAGCACAGCAGACGTTGGATCGGGACTGTGACAGACGCGACGAATAGGCTTTGTGTCTGCAAGCAGTACAAGGACGAGCAACATTTCCTATGCCATCATGACTGCGACGAGCCAAAACCTTTCAGATTCGGATGCCTGGACTGCCAAGAAGAGTAGCTCTCTTCAAGGCGGCTACGACAATTTCCCATTATCGGTGATTCTCGTTGACCCTGAAACAGCTGAACTGATTGAGGCCGACTGGAGTCTCTGTATCCGCCTGCAGCGCTCGCCAAGAGAGCTAATCCACCACAGTTTGCTGCAAATCCATCCCGAACTGGGCCCGCCTGTGGTCAAAGAGCTATACCAGCAACTACAGATTCGTAACACGATCAAGTTTTATGCCAAGCAAAACATCAGAGGCGGCGAGACGCTGGATGTTTTCGTCACGGCCACCTTGGTCGTGCGTGCTGGGCGGACACTTATGCAACTGGTTACTGTTGACGTAACCGCGCGCCATCGTGCGGAACGCGCGCTCCGAGAGGCCGAGAAGCGTTTCCGGGGCATTTTTGACCAGTCCGCGGTGGGAATAGCCCATGTGGCGGTTGACGGCACATATTTGCGGGTCAACCGAAAATATCGGCAGATTCTCCGCTATTCCGAAGAAGAGTTGCACCACATGAGTTTGGCAAATATCTCTCACCCAACCGACATAGACGCCGACTGGGCACAGGCAAAAGCTCTCTTGGAGGGAGCGATCCCTTCCTATTCAATCGAGAAACGCTTGATCCGCAACGGTGGAGGCGTAATTTGGGCGAACCTTACTATGTCGCTGGTTCGAAGTGAGTCTGGAGAACCAGACTATTTCATTTCCGTGATCGAAGATATTTCGGCCCGTAAACACGCCGAATCCGAACGCGACGAACTGCTGCGCAATTTGGAAATCCAGGTCAAGCAGCGCACGGCAGAGTTGGAGCGGCTTTCTTTGACCGATGGGCTGACCGGAATCCCAAACAGGCGGCATTTTGACAAAGCACTGGCGGCGGAATGGGCACGTTCGGCTCGTTCAAAGCGCAACTTGTCGCTAATACTCATCGATATCGACGATTTCAAGGTCCTGAACGATTCGTTTGGTCATGTGCAAGGAGATAATGCCATTAAGGCAGTCGCCAGCGCCGTGCAACAGGTAGCGTTACGGTCCTCGGACTTGGGGGCGCGTTATGGCGGTGATGAATTTGCCGTATTGTTGCCTGAAACCGAGGTCACAGGTGCGCAACGCCTAGCGGGAAGGCTCAAAGACTTGCTCTGTAATACTTCATTGAGCAGCCCTATCGACGCGACACAGTTGAAAATAACGGTTAGCCAAGGCATAGCGTGCATTGCAGGATCGTCGCAGAAGTCCGCGACAGCTCTACTGCTTGCCGCCGACAGGGCCCTGTATACAGCCAAGAAACAGGGCCGCGGCTACATTTCGACCGCTTCGGCAGTTTGACCTCAGTGGCCACACTTCATCCAGAGAATTCACCGCGCACACATACATTACGCGACCAGATGTAACGAGTTGACGCCTGCGATGGTGTTGCCATGCCACTCCGCGATTGCGTGACGTTTGCCACACAGTAAGCG
>DASRAA010000146.1:0-32866 GCA_035638375.1 Binatia bacterium
GTACTCCATACGTGCAGAACTGGAACCTCAACCTCCAGCGCCAGATCACCAACAAGATCATGATGCAGTTGGGATACGTCGGCGCGAAAGGCACGAAGCTGTTCCGATTCCGCGATATCAATCAGCCCACGCAAGGCCAGATCACTGTATTCGATGTGTCGCAATGCACTAACGGGTTCGTTTTTCCGAACTGCCCGACTGCAGGTTTCGACTCCGGCAGCAACGTACCGCGCACCAACTTCCCCAACTTCTTCTATGTAAACCAGGAAGAATCGACAGCCAACTCCATCTACAACGCCTTGCAAGCAAGCCTGCAGATGAACGCCTGGCATGGGCTGTCGCTGCAGGCTAATTATGCGTGGTCGCACTCCATCGACAACGCCAGCGATCTCGAGGACTTCATCCCCAACGCCGCGCAGCCCAACAATAGCTGGGCTCCGCAGTTGGAGCGTGGCAACTCGAATTTCGATATTCGCCAGCGCTTCACCCTGAACTTCACCTATCAGTTCCCCAACTTCTCCGGTGGGATGAGCAAACTGAAGAATGGCTGGGGCTTCGACGGTGTTGTCAACCTGCAGTCAGGCCAGCCGTTTAGCTTCAACTACAACTTTGAAGGCGACTACTCGGGTTCGGGCGAGGGCTTCGATCGGCCAGATGTAGTTGGTCCTATTGTGTACGGTAGTTTGCCTACGAACTACCTCAACCTGACCTCGTTTGCGGTTCCTTGCACATTTGGCAACACCACCGCGACCACACCTTCTGGCGACAGCAACTGTCTTGCTGGCTCGCGCCACTTCGGCAACCTGGGCCGGAACCAACTGCAGGGGCCGCCGTTCAAGGAAGTCAACTTCTCAGTGTTCAAGAATACTCAGCTTACTGAGCGTGTGCAGTTGACGCTTAGGGCCGAGTTCTTCAACATCTTCAATCATCCGAACTTCGCAAATCCGGAGCTGCCAAACTTCATCGCCGACCCCGGAGTGAACGGTATCGACAGTACGGGCCGGGGAGTTGGATTCTATTCCCTGACGGCAACGGGCGACGTCGGTATCGGCAACCCCTTCCTCGGGGGAGGCGGTCCGCGCGGCTTGCAGGTGGCCGCGAAGATCACCTTCTAGCAAAACCTCTTAATGTGGGTGCCCCATCCTTTTCCATCTTTTGGGAATGGGTGGGATTTCACCCTTTCACAGCCCTGTAGATTGCATATTGCGTAGTTCGCAGCACCGGCTCCAGCCACATGCGATCCGCGAACAGACGCTCATGAATCAGGTTGTGATACACGACGATCACATCTCGAGGTTCCACCCGTAATGACTCGTGCAGATTTGCCAAAACGCGCCCAAGCACGTGTTCCGGAAAAGGATTGAACAAATACAAGACGATTGGCTCAGCAGGGAAGTCAAACTCACGCGCATCTCCCGAACTCGATTGGAGAGCGAAACATCTCTGGTTCTCGCTTTTGTACTGCTCGATATTCTTGTGGGCAATTGCATCCAGTTCCGCCAGCAACTCCACGCCAATAACGCGCCGGAACGGATACTCCGACGCCATTAACAATGTGCGTCCTTTGCCCGAGCCAAGGTCGATAAACGTCAGGCCGTCGGGCTTAACGGGAAGGTCCGAGATAATGCGGTGAAAAAGCTCGGGCTCTGAAGGCTGGTACTGTCCACCAGAGATCCATTCACGCAGGCGGGTTCGAAGTCCAATATTCGCCCAAGTCGTGTCGACGCCGTGTTCAAAGTCGAAATCGATGTCGCCATAACGCGAACGCCGACGTGCGGGAGTGAGATCGCGCACCAATTCGAAACCGGCGGCAACGTAGTACACCACGGCTCCGAGAACCCCACGTTCGCGAATGGTCTCCGCGATCCAGTGAGTTGGACCGTGCTTCCGTTCTGCTTCTACCGAACTCACGCTGTGATGGTAATCGAAAGCAACGTGTAGAATTCAAAACAGAGCGGCTGCATGCCAATGCGGCAACTAACTACCTCGCGAGCGTCGCGCCCTTTCGACCACTCCCCGGAATCATTGAGATGGTTGTCGGTAGCACCGATGCCAAGGAGAGTTCTACATGCGGAAACTATGTATTTTGGCAGTCATTCTAGCTTTGCTTGCCTCTTTGAGTGTAGCCCAGGAAAAAACCTATGACGTGCCCGGCGCCTTTTCCTTTCAATATGGCGACGGCTGGAGTAAGGGCCCTCGTAAAGGCGGAGGCTCCGGAGAACTCGACTGGTTGGTGAGCACTACCAATCCCAATGCTAGCTTCCACGCGGTTCTTGCGCATGCCGACTTCAGTTATGACGACTGGTTGCGCCGCACCATTAAGCAGGCAACTCCAGAACGTGCTCTTGCCTCCAAAGCGGAATTTGTCACAACCGGCGGCGTCAAAGGCTATAAGTTAACGTGGAACATCAAGGCGCAAAACGGGCAGCAATACACATCCTTCAACTACCTGTTCCCGGGGAAGAATAATTCTCAGCTGCAGCTCAGCGGTCTTGTCGATAACGCCGACGCTGGCAAGTTCGAGCCCGCATTTGACAGTTTTGCCAAATCTCTTACCCTGGCATCGGGCAGGTAGCTGCAAAAAACGAAGCGGAAGGCAGTTTTGCCTCCCGCATCGCGACCATTTTTTTGTTTGGGTGCCCCACCCATCTCGACCGCCGTGGCGGACGAGAGCAGTGGGATGTGGTCTCTTTACGGCAGATCGAACGCCAGAAACTCAGCGGCTCCATTGCCGCTCACGCTCGACAGCGTCAGCTTGGCCTCGCGGCTTATGGCTGCGCCGTCGCCTTTCTTCAGTCTTTTGCCATTCACGTCTAGTTCGCCGCTGATCAACTGCACCCACGCGTGTCTTCCGTCTGCAAGCGGAAGCTCCAGGGCTTTGCCGCTCGACAACAGTGACGCATAGACGCTGGCATTCTGATTGATGCGCGTCGAACCGTCGCGTCCATCATGCGAGGCAATCAGCTTCAAGCGGTCGATTTTCTCCTCACGTGGAAACGTGCGGTCTTCATAGCTGGGCTTCAGTCCGTCCGCTTCTGGCATGATCCAGATTTGCAGCAGGTGTACCGGAGCATCCGAGTTGTTGTACTCGCTATGCACCACGCCGGTTCCCGCTGACATTCGCTGCACGTCATCCCGCTTGATCGTTGCCTCGCGGCCGGTGCTGTCGCGATGGCTCAACTCGCCGTCAACGATGTAGGTGATGATTTCCATATCGTTGTGCGGGTGAGCGCCGAAACCCTTTCCTGGGCTGACGAAGTCCTCATTAATGACCCGCAAGTCGCGAAATCCCATTTGTTGGGGATCATAGTAGTTGGCGAACGAAAACGAGTAATAGGTGTCGAGCCAACCGTAATTGGCGTGTCCCCGTTTCGCCGCTGGCCTTATGGTAATCATTTGTGCTGTCCTCCCCTTTCAATAAGACAATAGATGCTTTAATGTTAAAGAAAGATTCAGACGGAAGAAGCTCTGCCTAAAGCCATGGAAAATCTCGGTTTGTCATCCTGAGCGGCGGCAGGCGTTTTTGCGACGCCGGAGTCGAAGAACCGCTTTTGACCGCTGAGGGCGCGAGGCCAGGGCCACCCTCAACTGTCAAACTCTCGCTGTTGCCCCAGCTTCCTGCACAACTCCCCCAACGCCTCCTGCTCTGCGCCCGCCAACACCGACATAAACTCCGCGATCGCCGCCGCATGGAGCGGGAAAATGCGCCGCATCAGGGCCTTGCCTTTAGGCGATAAATGAAGCACTTGAACCCTCGCGTCCGAAGGCGAGCGCTGCCGTTCCACCAACTCATCGCGCTCCAGGTTACCGGCCACCATCGTCAAGTTTCCGCCCGTGGTAAGCACCTTGGCAGCCATCTCCGACAATGACATCGCACCTAGATGATACAGAGCTTCGAGCACTGCGAATTGGGTGAGCGTTAGTCCGCTGTCGCCAAGATTGCGCGAGGCGTGTGCGCGCGCGGCGTTGGCCGCGCGCATGAGGCGAACATAGGTGGCAAGGGCGAGTCGTTGCTGGGAAGGAGACACGAGCGATTCCTCGCCCCGATGATACTACGATATTAAAGTAATTACGACGAGCCCGCTCAGTATTTCCGCAGTACGCCGATCACCCGCCCTTGAATCTGCACGGAGGACGCTGGAACCACGATGGGCTGCATGGCAGCATTGGATGGTTGCAGACGGATTTTGTCGCCCTCCGTGTAGATCCGCTTCAGCGTGGCATCGGACCCGTTCACCAGGGCGACAACGATCTCCCCGTCCCGCGAAACGTCAGTCTTCTCCACAAGCACGTAGTCGCCATCCACGATGTGCTCGTCCTGCATGCTCTCGCCTTTGACTTGCAGGACGTAGACATCTTTCGAACGCGTGAAGTCGGCGAGGGAGATCGATTCGGGGTTTTCCACGGCTTCGACAGGTCTGCCGGCAGCAATGCGGCCCAGCAGCGGCAATGCCAAATCCTGTCCAACAGCAGGAGCGCTGACCATCCGCCGCATCCGCCCCTTAGGCTTCACCAGATCAATGGAGCGGCTGCGATTGTAATCCCGCTTCAACAGACCCTTTTCCTCCAGATTGCTTACATGCTTGTGCACCGTGGCTAATGAACTAAGTCCCAAGCCTTCGCCAATCTCCTCGAATGACGGCGAATATCCATGTTTCTCCACAAACTGCGCGAGAAAGTCGTACACCTCTTTTTGCCGACGGGTAAGGGCCATAGGTTAAGCCTCCGCCATGATTTTGAGCGAACAAAAGGCGAAGTGTCAATCAAAAGGTACAAGATTGGTAACGTCATTTCCACATTCGGCTTGGCATTCCTGCGACGGCCCAACATTTAACTTCAGGAAACGAAGCACCTCTCTGTCCCAATTCATCTAAAATTAGAAGCATCTCGGGTGAGGAGTATCCCATGCGCAAAGCGAGTCTTCTGTCCATCGCCTTCGCAATGTTGTTGACCACGGCTTTGTTCGCCCAGCAGATTCAGGGAAGCTACATCGAATCCCGTTCCACTGACGTTTATGTGGCCCAATGTTTCGCCAACGGAGAAGTTGGCCTGACTGGCAATTACGCGCTCATGGCCTGGCAGGTAGAAAAGGGCTCCTGGAACGGCGTGAAGCTCGATGGTCTTGCCGTAGCCGCCGCCGTCCGCGCGCGAGCCACGCTCGGCGATCCGTACGGCGATCCGTACCCTGCGCAATCCGTTCTGATGGTTGACAACGCCGCCAGCCCTGAGCAGCGCAAGGCGCTCATAGCCTTCGCGCAGCACGAAGGCGGTCGCCTGCTGGAAAATGTCGTGCGCGTCGACTACGTTTCTGTTGTGCTCGATATGCCCGCTGATCCTCATGAAGGTAACGCCGTACTGCGTGCCGGTCACCTCGCCGCCATCGTCACCCGCCCCCTCAATCATCACGATCACATCTGCGGCAATGAATCGAACTACTACCCGCCGCTGACGAACGTTGACCATGCTATGTCCGCAGTCGCGCTCACCGATGAGTTCCAGGGCGAGGGTCTGGATTCGAAGTGGAGCAGCCACGGTCGCCGCAGCGCCTACCTGGGCACCTTTGCGGAGGGTGCAACCGCTGCACTGCACGGTGTCGATCACTCCGCGGGAGAGTAGCGCATAGCCATTCGTGCGCAGCGCCGCTGCCTTAGATCGATCTCGGCATCGGCAGACAAATCACAGCGCTAGCCGACCGCAGCGCTATATCCTGTCCGTTATGGCGATTCGCCGCTGCAAACCGGAGTTGCTTTCGATCGCTCTCGCCGTTTTGGTCTCAACCCTCCAGGCCATAGATCGCACCGGCCCACTCACCGCGGAGGGTGCGTCGGCGGAAGTCAAGCAGGCCGTGGAAGACAAGGGTTACCACGTCGTCCTCGAAGATGGCTGGTCCGCCGATTTCTGGTTGGTTCGCGCTCTAGACACTTCGGGCAGCGGTACAGCTGGCGCGCTCTATCCGGATCTCAGCAATGGTCAGTTCGTGGGAGTCGTAACCTTGTCCAGGGGAACTTCCGACTATCGTGGCCAGGCGATTCCCCCGGGCACCTACACCATGCGCTACCAATACATTCCTCAGGACGCTAATCACATGGGCGTCTCACCAAATCCAGACTTCCTGCTGGCGATACCCGTTGCAGCCGATACCAATCCCACTGAGAACCTGCCATTCCAGCGCCTGGTCAGCCTGAGCGCGAAGGCCGCTGCAACTGCACATCCCGCAGTCATTGCAATGGCGCCTGCCGCTGCTGCCGGTAGTGTTTTGAAGAACGACGAGGGGATAACCGTCTTTACGGTGGAAGTGGCTACTTCTGCCGGCAAGTCTGAGAAACTTGGCATTGGGCTGAAGGGCCAAGCTTCGCGGTAAGGACGTTCAGTTGCATTTCAAACAAACACACTGTTCCTACAGTTCTATCTAGGGGCAGAGTCTCGCAAATGCCGTTGCAGAATTCATCGTCACCGTTGCTTATCGTTACACTAGCCCACCAGACCCAACGAATTCGCGCAAACCAGCGATTTTACTGGTCCATTCGCAATCGAGCCCAGCAACGTTGAATCTTTCATCGCCTGGCCGTTAAAGAACACATTTTCCAGCCGTCGCAGCATATCCTTGTCTTGCCGCTGCGAACCGCAACACTCCTCTGCAACAGATTGCGAAACTTGCCACTTACCAGCCGCGCATGACCCCGATGCAACAACGCACACCTATGGCACACTTCGTGCCTAATTCAAAAGGCGGAAAGCGTAGCGAACCCAAGACGCTACAAACCAGGAGGCCCGCCGTGACCGTGCTACTCGTCCTTACAACTTTCGCAATTTTTCTGACGATCGATTACTTCTACGCCAAAGCCAAACATCCCGCTGTCGCTGTAGCTCCGGCCATGAGCAAGGCCGCAGTTCCGGCTCCCAGAAAGCCGAGCGTGGTCGGTGGCTTTTCAGTTCCCGAGCATCTCCGCTTTCATCCCGGCCACACCTGGGCATTAAGCGAGAGCCCCAATCTTGTCCGTATCGGCATGGACGACTTCGCCACCAAGCTGACCGGCAAAGTGGAAAGCATTACGTTGCCGCAGCGCGATCAGTGGATTCGCCAGGGGCAAAAGGCTTGGAGCCTGATCCGCAACGGCGTCAAAGTTGACATGGTCTCGCCGATCGAAGGCAGTGTGACCGATATCAACGACGCGGCGCCGAAAGATCCGTCGTTGATTGCCAAAGATCCTTATGGCGAAGGCTGGATGGTGACCGTGCAGTCGCCCGACGCCAAGACGAACTTCCGTAACCTTCTGGGAGGCGCGTTAGCGCGCTGGTGGACGGAAGAATCGGCACTGCGGTTGCAGCGCCTCATCCCCAACGCTCTGGGCGCGCTCGCCCAGGATGGCGGTGTGGCCATCGATGACGTCGCCGGCACGATTCCGGATGAGCAATGGGTCGAAATCGCCCGCGAGTTCTTCCTGACATAACGAAAAGCCCTGCGGCAGTCGCCTGTCGCGGGGGCCTCCTGATGGGCAAACTGCCGTTGACGCGGGCTTTGAGAATCCACCGAGCCGGACCTCGAAGCCCGCATGCTTTTTCTATTCGAAATGTCTATCGAGTTTCTGGGTAGCCGAGCTCCAGATCGGCGTTCGGGTCTTTCAATGCCCGAAGCCTGATTTCAGCCGGCGACGCGAATAAGTGCATGAACTCCGGAGCGGAGCTTTGTTTCACACCAACGACAACGCGTCCACATCCACCACAAGGTTTGTGCGGGGAATCTTCTTCTCGATCGCGTGGTCGATCATCGCGCGCAAGACCCGGTTCATGCGTTCGCGGCTGGCGGACTTCAGCAGAAAATGATAGCGATACTCGGTCTTCAGCCGCACGATGGGCGCAGCGGCCGGACCGATCACGCGTATGCTGTCCAGCCGAGTTGACTGAAACCACTTTCCGAGAATGCCGGACCACGCCAGCGCCTCCTGCAGGTTTGAGCTGCGCACCAGAACATTGCTTACCGCGTTGAACGGCGGGTAGTGCATCCAACTGCGGAAGCGCGCCTCTTTCCCGTAGAAGCCGCGATAGTCGTGCGCCGCGGCAAACTGAATGGCATAGTGTTCGGGGAAGAACGTCTGTAGCACGACCTTTCCCGGCGTGTTGCCGCGTCCCGCGCGCCCTGCGACTTGAGTCAGCAATTGAAAGGTTCGTTCGGCGGCGCGGAAGTCGGGAAGCCCCAGCGCTGCATCCGAGCCGACTACGCCGACCAGCGTGACGTTAGGGATGTCATGCCCCTTGGCGATCATCTGCGTGCCGACCAGCAGGTCAATTTCTCCGCCGTGCAGGGCCGCCAGCACACGCTCCAGATCGTGGCGCCCACGTACGGTATCGCGATCGAGCCTGCCGATGCGCGCCTGCGGAAACATACCCTGCAGAAGATGCTCAAGTTTCTCCACGCCGGTGCCGAGATACTGCACGTACTCGCTGCCGCACTTGGGACACAACTTCGGTGCCGGCCTCACGAACCCGCAGTAATGGCAGATGAGCCGGTGCTCACGCTTGTGGTAGGTCATCGCGATGGCGCAGTTTTTGCACTGCACCGTCTCGCCGCACTCGCGGCACAACACGAACGCCGAGTAGCCGCGCCGGTTGAGCAGCACCATCGCCTGTTCGCCGCGCTCCAGCCGCTGGCCAAGTTCCTCGATGAGCTTCTGCGACAGCACATCGTCTCTTTTGGTTCGCTGGAACTCGGCGCGCATGTCGATGATCTCGACCTCAGGCAGCGGCCGCTGCTCGATGCGCTCGGAGAGCTCGAGCAGCCGATATTTGCCCTGCTGCGCGTTGTAGTACGTTTCGAGCGAAGGGGTGGCCGAGCCTAAGACGACCACCGCTCCGGCAATTTTGGCCCGCATGACCGCGACGTCACGGGCATGGTATCGAGGAGTCTCTTCCTGCTTGTAGGAGTGATCGTGCTCCTCGTCCACCACGATCAGTGCGAGGTCGGGCACAGGCGCAAACACTGCCGAGCGCGTCCCTACCACAATATGGGACTCGCCGCTGCGGATGCGCTTCCACTGCTCGGCCCGCTCATCATGGCTGAGGGCGGAGTGCAGGATGGCCACCTCCTCGCCGAAGATCTGGTGCAGGTCGGCAGCTACGGCCGGAGTCAGGCCGATTTCCGGCACCAACAGGACCGCCGAGCGGCCCTGCGCTAGCAATGCCTGCATGGCCGAGAGATAGACCGCCGTCTTGCCCGAGCCAGTGACGCCGTGCAGCAACATCACGGTGAACTTGCCCGATTCGACCGCATCACCGATCGCTTTCAACGCCTCTTTCTGCGCAGGGTTGAACAGAAATTCCAGCTTGCGCGGCTTGAGCCCCGAGACGTGAAAACCCACGGGTTCTTCGCCAATCTCAACGATTCCTCGGCGCACCAGCGTTGGCAACGTGGTCCGTGGAACCTGCAACTGGCGAATGATGGAAACCAGCGCGCGCTGTTCGGGTTGTTGTCGAAGATATTCGACAATCGCCTGCTGATTAGTGTTGAGTTTGCCTTCGGCCGATTTCAACACGGCAATTGGAATGCTGCGGCTGGCGTCGCGCACGCCGCTAAGATCTTCACGGGTGATCCATTTCTTGCGTAGTAACCCGAGCAGGACCGGGCGCGAAGCTCCTGACGACGAACGTAATGCAGCTTCGTGCATCAACTCGCCGTCAGCTAGGCGATTCAGCACGGCATATTCGCGCATCTGCTGTTCGGGCTCAATCCGCGACCGAAGAGACGATCCGGCAGTAGATGCTGCATGCAGTGCTTCCAATCCTTTGTCGGTGATGCGATATCCGGTGGCGCGGCGGAACTCCGCCGACAACGGCAGCATTGTCCGCAGTACTTCGCCTATGGGAGCGATGTAATACTGCGAGATCCAGCGGCTAAGTTGCATCAACTCACTGCTGAGTGCGGGATTTATATCCAGCACCTGCTGCAAAGGCTTGGCTTGGAAGCTGGGTTCGCGGTCGTGAACATCGGCGACGATACCGCACATCCGCTTATCGCGAAACGGCACAATGACGCGTGCGCCGACGCAGGGCTCGGGAAGGTCCTCGGGAATGCTATAGGTGAATGCGGCGTCGAGCGGAACGGGCACGGCCACATCGCAGAAGCGGGGCATCGTGGGCTAGCCCTCGTTCTTCAAGGCACGCGGAGGTGGCTTCAGCCCGAGGTACTTCATCACCGTCTGCAGGTCTTTCCAGGCCTCCGCCTTCTGACGGGGATCGCGCAACAGAAACGCCGGGTGGTAAGTGACCACCAGCTTGCAATCGAACGGCTCGTCCGTATCGGTCACAGATCGCGGTGGCGAGAAATCGTACAGTCGGCCTCGCAAGGAGGCCATCGAATCATTTACCGCAAGCAGGTTTTTGGCTGCCGTGGCCCCCAACGCCACGATCACTTTGGGCCGGATCACGAGTATCTGCCGCATCAGGAACGGCGAGCACGTATCGCACTCATCGCGCTCCGGCGTACGATTGCCCGGCGGACGACACTTCACGATGTTGGCGATATAGACCTGCTGGCGGGTCAGTCCCATCGCCCCAATCATGTTGTTGAGCAACTGCCCGGCGCGGCCGACGAAGGGAAGGCCTTGTTCGTCCTCATCGGCACCCGGACCTTCTCCCACAAACATCAACTCGGCGTGGGGATCGCCGGTGCCGAAGACAATCTGCTTGCGCCCGAGCCGACCCAGCCTGCAGCGCTGGCAGTCCGGACCGATCTCTTCGGCGATAATGCGCAGCTTCACTTGGCGATCGTCGGAGGCGGTGCCGAGGTACGATTCGTCGGCAATTTGCTCTGCGGCAGCCGCCGATGCCGATGCCTCATCGGCTATTGCCTCAACCAGTTCCCCTACCGGATCTTGCGCATTTGCATTGGGCCCCACATCCCTTCGGTAAAGTGGGCCAATGCCGAGTTCGCGATAGAACCTCAGGCGTTCGCGGATTGCGGTTTTCTTTGCTGGATCGAGCGGCATTAACTGCGGACCGGTGAAGGGACCAGTGTAGCTTGTGGATGCCCCATCCGAAGCACGGCATCGAGAATTTTCTGTGCAATTTCCAACTTGCTGGCCTCAGGAATCGCGATGGCTTCGGCAGCGGTGACGATGGTCACGGCATTGCGGTCGGAGTTGAAGCCGATTTCCGGGCGCGAGACATCGTTGAGAACCATCGCGTCCACCTGCTTCCTGGCCAGCTTGGCGCGAGCGTTCTCCATCAGATTCTCGGTCTCTGCCGCGAATCCGATCAACATCGGCGCGGCCTTGCCGGCCGCGTGCCGGAGGCTCCCGAGGTCAGCGAGGATGTCGGGGTTGGGTTCTAATTGCAACACCATCGGACCTGCGCGTTTGATCTTCTCTTCTGTAAAGGACTTCACGTGGTAATCGGCCACCGCGGCGGCCATGAGGATGATGTTGGCGTGCTCCCAACGATCGAGTACGGCGGTACGCATCTGTTGCGTGGTTCTTACGAAAATCGTCTCTGCCGCTGACGGAGGCGTCAGCGCCGTCGGTCCGCTCACCAGGATGACCTT
The DNA here is from genome assembly GCA_035638375.1 of Binatia bacterium. GTDB lineage: Bacteria > Acidobacteriota > Terriglobia > Terriglobales > Acidobacteriaceae > DASRAA01. The sequence continues at coordinate 11,537 of DASRAA010000146.1, forward strand.
CGCGCCCCTTCGCGACGCTGCTTCCGCAAGTGCATAGCCCATCTTGCCGCTGGAGCGGTTACCGAGATAGCGCACCGGGTCGATCGGCTCCTGCGTCGGGCCGGCGGTAATCAGGACGGTTTCGCCCGCTAGGTCCTGCGAGATTCCCAGAATTTCGAGTGTCGACAAAACGACCTGCTCGGGCTCGGCAAGACGCCCCGCGCCAATCATGCCGCAGGCGAGATAGCCGCTGTCCGGCTCGACAACGTGCACTCCGCGCTGGCGCAAGGTGTCTAGATTCGCCTTGGTCGCAGGATGCTCCCACATGTTGAGGTTCATTGCCGGGGCGACAATCACCGGAACTTTGGTAGCAAGATAAAGCGTCGAGAGGAAATCGTTAGCGATACCCCTCGCGAATTTCGCGATGGTGTCCGCTGTTGCAGGCGCGACTAGCAAAGCGTCGATGGATTGCGCGACCGCGATGTGCTCGACCGCTGAGTCGAGATTGGGTTGCTCTTTGCCGGCGGCGAACAGCCCGGTAATTACCTTCTCATCGGAGAGTGCCGCGAAAGTGAGTGGCCGGATGAACTCCTGCGCGGCTTCGGTCATTACCACCTGAACGCGCACGCCGCGCTCCTGCAGAAGTCGGACGATCTCGGCAGCCTTATAGGCGGCGATTCCTCCCGTGACTCCGAGCGCGATCTTCATATCGTGGATAGATGAATTTCCGGCCGCAGCGATGCCGCTCGGTCAAAGGCCAAATACTAGCAGCCGCTATTTCTGACCACTAGCCACTGACCCCCAAGCCCTTCGTTTTAGTCGTCGGCCTCGCCGCCGACTGGCCCGGAAGGGGTTTCGGCAGAGGCCGCAGTAGTCTTGACACCGTTTGCCGGTACGGTCCATTTCACCTTACCGGCGTTGATTTCTTCCTCGGCAATGCGGCAGGCCTTATGGGAGTGTGGCTCCACCACCGGCTGGGCGCCATTCTGAAGTTGGCGGGCGCGGCGGGCTGCGACGAGAACATACCGATAGTTACTGTCGAATCCTTCAACCAGCTTCATCAATCACTCCGTAACCGTGCGAACACGGGAATCATCGAACGTTGCCAGTACGGCTTGCACCTGCTCCATCATGTTCGACCGCCGGGCCGCACTTGCTATCGCCTGCTCATCGAGGGCACGAGGCGGAGCCGGCGATCTGCGAATGCGCTCGGCTTTTACGATCGCCTGCAAGATGTCGATTGCGGTCTCTACTTTGTCATTCACCAAAATATAGTCATACTCGGAATAATTCTCAATCTCGCGGGAGGCCTCCTGCAACCGGCGCTGCAAAATCGCTTCGAGATCCTCTGCCGATTTTCCATTTCCGGTTAACTCGCGCCGCATATCATTTTCGGCCGTGGTGCGGCGACGCAGCCTGCGCTCGAGCTCCTCACGCGAGGGTGGAAGGATAAAAATACTGGCGGCTTCCGGAAGCTTCTTCTTTACCTGCGCCGCTCCCTGCACGTCGATGTCGAGAATCAGGTCGTTTCCGCGTGCGAATGCCTGCTGCAGAAAGGAGCGGGCAGTGCCGTAGTAATTGCCAAAGACTTCTGCATGCTCCAGAAACTGATCTTGGGCGACCATCTTCTCGAACTGTTCACGGGTAATGAAAAAGTATTCGCGACCATTCTGCTCACTACCGCGCGGCTGGCGTGTGGTGTAGCTGATGGAAAACTCCAGGTTGGGTACGACGCGGCGTAGCTCGGCCGTAAGAGTGGACTTGCCGGAACCCGAGGGCGCGGAAATGATGAAAACGATACCGTTCATTCTAGGTTTTGCACTTGCTCACGGGCCTTTTCGATTTCCGACTTCATGGCCAGGCCCATCTCAGTGATGCGTAACGCCTCGCCGGCGACGCCGGTAGTCTTGGAAAGCAATGTGTTGGCTTCGCGGTTCATCTCCTGCAACAAAAAGTCGAGTTTCTTGCCGACTTCGCCGCCGCTCTCCAGGTGCGACAGGAAATGCTGGATGTGGTTTTTCATTCGCACCAGCTCTTCCTGGATATCGCTGCGCTCGGCCAGCATCGCCGCTTCCTGCAGAATGCGGTCGGGATCGGCATGCGAGCCGATCAACTCTTGCATTCGGCCTTCCACCTTTTCGTGGTAGGCCTTGAGTACTTTGTGCCGCAGTCCTTCGACTTCCCGCGTAGCAAGTGACAGGTGTTGCATGCGCTCCCGCAATTCGGCCACTGAAGTGAGACCCTCTTCCTCGCGCATCTCGTTTAGGCGCACGACGGCGCGCTCCAGCGCAGCCGTCACGTGATTCTCCAGCGCTTCGCCACTGTCGCAAGAATCAGTTGCATTCAGTGCTCCGGGCAGTTTCAATACGGCGTTGAGATCCGGATCGGCGCTGACACCGAACTCCTCCGCGGCTCGTCGGAACGCCTGCAGGTATCCGCCCACCAGTTCGCGATTGACGGCGAAAACTGCGCTGCCGGCGCGCTCCAAGCTAAGCACCACTTCGATGTGCCCGCGGTGCAGCCGCTCCTTCAATAGCCTCCGAACTTTCATGTCCACCGCGTCCAGCTCGTTGGGAATGCGCAGGTGCAAATCGAGAAAGCGATGGTTCACCGACTTCAGGCTGAGGGTAATGGTGAGCTGGCCACTCACATGCTCTTTCACCTGCGCGTAGCCCGTCATCGAGCGGATGCTCATGCAGTCTCCCCATGCCACAATTTGACCACGGAAAGATGGAAAGCTGACGCTGTTCGCCATTCGACCTTCGCGTCGTTTCTTGCTTTTCGCGACTTGTCTCTTAGTCCGCCCTTCTTTGCGAAAAGCGAAGAGCGAAAAGTGAGAAAAAAGAACAGTGAAACCCGGCCAACCTCGACGCCCTCCCTATCAGTTGCTGAAGACCCTCTGTTCACGTTACGCCTCATTCGGCTCCATTGGCGATTCGACATCAACGAACTGTAGGTCGTACAGGCGGCGATACGTGCCTGGATGAGCCACCAAGTGCTCGTGCGTGCCTTCGTCGATGATCATCCCGTTTTCCAGCACCAGAATGCGGTCGGCGCGACGGACGGTGGAGAGGCGATGTGCAATAACAAACACCGTGCGTCCTGCCATCAAGTTCTGAAGTGCAGATTGCACTAGCGACTCGCTCTCGGAATCCAGGGCCGACGTCGCTTCGTCCAGCACCAGGATCGGAGCGTTCTTCAAAATGGCGCGCGCAATGGAAATCCGCTGGCGCTCGCCTCCGCTCAGCCGCAGCCCTCGTTCGCCGATGACCGTATCGTAGCCGTTTGGCAGCGCAGAAATGAAGTCATGCGCCAAGGCAGCTCGCGAGGCCTGCTGCACTCTTTCCATTGGGATGGTCGGCTGCCCATAGGCAATATTGTTGCGAACGCTATCGTTGAACAGAATCGTGTCCTGCGTGACGATTGCGATCTCTGAGCGTAGGGAAGCCACGGTGAGATCGCGTACATCGTGGCCATCGATCACCAGTCTGCCGTGGGTCACATCGAAAAAACGCGGCAAGAGGTGGACCAGTGTGGTCTTGCCTGAGCCACTGGAACCCACAATGGCCACCACTTCCCCGGGTAGCACATTCAGATTGATGTCGTGTAGTACCTCACGATGTTTCTCGGCATCTTTGTAGGTGAAGTACACGTGCTCGAACCGGATCCCTTGATGGAACGGCGGCAACATGATTGCGCCAGGCCTTTCCATGACCTGATCCTGTGCATCCAGGAAATCGAAGATTGCCGACGACGCACCCAGCGCCTGCTGGAAATTATTGTTGAACTGAGCAAACTTTCGAACCGGCTCGTAGAGCTTGAAGACAGAAACGATGAACGCCAGGAAAATGCCTTCGGTGAAGACGTGATGCTTGATGTACTCCCGACCAATTAGCACCAGGATCGCAATAGCAATTGCCCCGAAAATATCCATCAGGGGCGAACTGATGGCCGCCGCGCTAACCGATCGCAGATTTGCCCGGAATAGCCGCTTGGCCGCTTCGCGAAAGCGCCGCGTCTCCCAAGCTTCCATGGAGAAGGCCTTCACAATGCGCACGCCGGTGATAGTTTCGTGCAAGATGTTCTGGATTTCCGCCAGCTTGTCCTGACCCTTGCGGGTTGTTGTGCGGACCCGATGGCCGATGCGCCGCACCGACCCCAGCACGAAAGGAACAAAGAGCACGAGCACCCAAGCCAGTCGTCCGCCGAGAAGCACGACAACGCAGGCGGTAAAGATGAGTGTGAACAGTTGCTGAAGGAACTCCGCTAGCACTGTTGACATGGCGTACTGCACGCGCTCCATGTCATTGATCAGCGCCGACAGCAGCGTGCCTGTGGTGTGCTTCTGGAAAAACGCCACTGACCGGCGCAAGGTCGACGTATACAGCTCGTTGCGCAGATCGGTGATCATGCCGAACCCGGCATAGTTCACCAGATAGGTCCCTAGATAGTCGAATATGCCCTTGAGGACGGTGGTCGCGACCAAGGCAAAAGCCACCATCGTCCAGACGTTGTGGAAGTGTTCCGGGACGAACCAGTTCAGTTGCAGCGACCATCGGGTGCTGGGCAATAGATGCAGCTCGCGCGACTGCTCGCCGGGGTTTAGAACATAGTCGAAGATAGGTCCAATGAGCAGCAGGCGAAAGGCGTCGAGCAGTCCGACCAACGCCATCGACACCACGGAGGCCGCGACATAAAACCAGTACGGCTTGACGTAGTGCAGTAGTCGCTTTAGTTGCCGCATAGGCTCCGGTCCGCCTTGGCCAGAGTCATCGCTTTGGAGGGAATTACATGCAAAATGTGATTTTAGCGGATGTTACCTCTTCGAAGATATGGGCACATCCATCGCGGAGTATCTTTCCCCAAAGTCGCCACCCAAGTTCCCATTCCGCACTCCTCGGGGTCAATCCTTGGTCAGTTTCTCCTGGCTGCCCTAGCTCCTAGCCACTGACCACTATCCCGGCGAGTCCCGATGCACGACCTTCACGTTGTATCCCGCCTTGGCTAGTCGCTTCTTCACCTCCTCGGCAATCAGCACGGAGCGATGCTTGCCTCCGGTACACCCAAACGCGATCGTCAGATAGCTCTTGCCCTCGCGAATGTAATGCGGGATCAAGTAGGCCAGCAGTTGAGAGATCCGCTTGATGAACTCCCTCGTTTGAGGGAACGACAGGATATACCGCGCCACCTGCGGGCTCCTTCCCGTAAACGGCCGGAACTTGGGCACAAAGTGCGGATTCGGAAGGAACCGCACATCGAACATCAGGTCGGCGTCCTCCGGAACCCCCTTGCTGAAACCAAAGCTCACGCAGGAAATGAGCGTGTTCTGCTTGCGCTCTGCGCTCTGGAAGCGTTCGGTGAGCAGCGCGCGCAACTCATGTACGTTGAACCTGGTGGTATCGACAACCAGGTCAGCCACCTCGCGCACCGGCTGTAGCCGTTTGCGCTCATCGCGAATCGAATTCACGACGGAGGTCTTGCGTCCCAGAGGATGCGGCCTGCGTGTCTCGCTGTAGCGCCGCAGCAAGGCATCATCGTCAGCCTCGAGGAACAGCACTGTCGTCTGGATTGATCCGCGCAGCGCCTGCAGCATTTGCGGCAGCTTATCCACTCGGGCCCCTTCGCGGATATCGACCACCAGCGCGGCGCGCTCGATTTCCGTGGAGTCGCGTACCAGGTCGGCAAAGTTGGCAATCAGACCGGCGGGCAGATTGTCGACCGCGTAGAAGCCGAGGTCCTCAAAGGCTTTCAGGGCCGACAGCTTTCCGGCGCCACTCAGCCCACTGATGATGACAAGCTCCCGCTGCCTGCGGGAATTTTCTGTGCGTCCGCGCGGGCGCCGGTCTGTCGATTTACGTGCGGCTCGCGAGGCAACGCGTTTCTTGGGGGCCATGGTCCTGGCAGCATTCCGTGGGCCGAGACTAACAGACTTCGCCGGTGGCGTCAGCCTTTAGCTACTTGGTTTCTGCGGGGAGAAGATTGTGGTTGAGCGCGAACAGCGCCAATTCCAGACGATTACCAACCCCGAGCTTGTTGAAGATGTTGGTGAGATGACGCTTAACAGTTTCTTCGCTGATGCCGAAGGTCTTGGCGATGTCCTTGTTCGTGCAACCCTCGGTAATGAGGTTGACCACCTCGAGTTCGCGAGCAGTCAAGCCATAAGTCCGCCGCGGCGGAGGCGCGGTTTGTGCCGAGAGGTCACGCAGCACTTGCACCAGGTTCTGAACGGGGTGCCCTTCCAGCCAGTACTGCCCCTGCATAACCGCCCGGATGCACGCGGTCAGGTGCTCGACCACAGCATCTTTAAGCACAACTCCGCGCGCGCCGAGTTGTAATGCTTCCAGCACCTGTCTCTTGTCGATGAGACCAGTGAGTACGATGGTCCGCGTGTTGAGCGAGTCAACCGTAAGCTCGCGCAGCGCATCCATGCCGGCAACGTTGGGCATCGCCAGATCGAGGAGCAGGACATCAGGATTAAGGTTCCGAGTCAGCTCCATGGCCTCCATGCCATCGCGAGCCTCGCCCACCACCTGAATCGCCGGATCAGCCTGCAGCATATTGCGCAGCCCCACCCGCACGACCGGATGGTCGTCGGCTATAAGAACGCGGATTGTATTAGCTGCCACTTTTTTGCTCAGCTCACAGCCGGTTCAAGCAGCCGCCTCATTGGTAGGGATCACCGTTTTGCCGAGGCGTCCCGCCAACTCGGCCTGAACCTGACGCAATGCCCGTTTGGTGTCGTCTAGCAATGCTCCAGCGTCCGAAAGATCCTTCGCTAGTGCAGCCTGCTCAACCTCAGTGGCGTAGCGCGCTACCAGCGGTGCTCCTAATACCAGGCTGCTGCTTTTCAGGTAATGAGCCTTAGCCTGAATGTTTTCGAAATGGCGCTGATCGACACTCTCGCGCAAAAGATGGAATGTCTGCCAGGCGTCCGTCAGGTAGTCGCGATAGAGAGCGGCAAACCCGGCGCTGTCGTTCGACATCGCCTGACGAAGCTGGTCAAATACTGCGCTACTCAGAGGGGTCTCTTCTACAGGCATTGGGCGCTGCCCTCGCGAGACTCAAACCCCAATAGATAAACACTCCCCGTAGTTAACGTCAAGGCCGAGGTACCCTTTTTGAGACTACTCCGGGCCCAAATATTCCGCACCTTCCCCTGTCATGTATTCCGCAGCTTCCATTGACATGAGTGAGTCGTGCTACTTCCTCGTCTTCGGAGTATGATGACCGTTGCATAGTCGTCCGTGCTGGGCTATGGCCGGACCACGAATCATTGCCATGACTGACGACCTTTCCAGTTTGAAAGATGACATGGTGGCCTTCATCCTGGGCCACGGGATGAGCCGCTTCCAGGGATACGTTACCGAAGACGTGCACAGCGTGATGTGGGATCCGCGCGACAATCCCGAAAGCTGGAAAGACTTTGTCGAGCTGGCCAAGAAGGCCGGCTGCGCCTTTTTGTCGATGGACGAAGAAGTGCTCCAGCGCGACGAACTCGACTACCTGGTACAGCGCCTGCAGCAGGCCGCCTATCCCAGCGACGACGATATTGAGGAAGCGCGCCTGCTGCGCGCCTACATCAACAAGACCGGCTTTTTACAACTGGGCTGGCCGCACCAGGGGATCATGTTTCTGTTCGAAGTCTCCACCGACTGGTATGAGCGCTATCAGCGCCTGCTGGACTTGGTAGAAGACTTTGGCACTCTGACTGTCGATGGCCCGGAACAGGACGACGAGCACTAATTGCGCTGGCGCCTTCGCAACTCTGATCCCGAAATTACCGAACTACTGACCCGCGAAGCCGAACTCCCACCGGTTATTGCGCGCCTTTTGGCGGCCCGGGGCGTGGCCACGCCGGACGCGGCTCGACACTTTCTCTCACCACAGCTCTCTCAACTTCATTCTCCCTACCTCATGGGCGGACTGCGCACAGCCGTCGAACGGATGCGCGCTGCCATCGAGCGCGCCGAGACGATCTTCATCTACGGCGACTACGATGTCGACGGTACCACCGCCATTGTGATCTTGAAGACCGCGCTGGAGCTGTGCGGTGGCAAAGTCGAGTACCACGTGCCGCACCGCATTCGCGAAGGCTACGGCATGCGGGACGAAGTGATCGCCCAAGCCGCCTCCCGGGGCGTGCGTCTCATAATCAGCGTCGATACCGGCATTCGTGCCTTCGCGGCTGCCGAAGCAGCCGCCCAGCATGGTGTTGATCTCATCGTGACAGACCATCATCTCCCGCAAGCGGAAGGTCTCCCCAAGGCGCTCGCGGTCCTCAATCCGAACCAGGCCGGTTGCCAGTATCCCTGTAAAGCGCTGTGTGGCGCCGGGATCGCCTTCAAGATTGCCCAGGCCCTGCTTGAAGAGACCGGTCGTGCTCGCCTCCTGCCGTCATTTCTGAAGGTGGTTGCTATTGCAACCATTGCCGATGCGGTGCCGCTGCTCGGCGAAAACCGCCTATTCGCCAAGCTGGGTCTGAACGGTCTTCGTGATCCTCGAAATGCCGGCTTGCGCGCTCTGCTTGCATCCTGTCAGCTCGACGGCTCCCGGCCCCCCAGCGCTACTGACATCGCGTTCCGGGTGGCACCGCGCCTCAATGCAGCCGGTCGCATGGACGTCGCTCGCCGGGTGATTGATTTGTTCAACGAAAAGGACGAAGCTCGTGCAGCCACGATGGCCCTCGAGCTCACCGAGCTCAACGGCAATCGCCAGACCGAGGAGCAGCGGATCCTAGACGACATCTGCCGCCAAATCGATAACACGCCGGAGTGGAAAGATGCTTACTCTTTCGTGATTGCCGGTGACCGTTGGCACCGGGGGGTTATCGGAATTTGCGCTACCCGCGTGGTCGAACGCTACCATCGACCGGCGCTGGTGTTCTCTTGTGAAAACGGCGAGGCGCATGGCTCGGGACGCTCCATTGAAGCATTTCATCTGCTTGACGCTTTGGAGTCGTGCCACGAGATGTTTACCCGATATGGCGGGCACTCCCACGCTGTCGGCTGCTCTCTCCCCACGGAACGTCTCCCCGAATTACGTTCGCGGCTCGACGCCTACGCAAGGCAAAGGCTGACGCCACAGGACTTCGTGCCCATTCTGAATTACGACAGCGAAATATCCCTGGGCGACGTGAATCACAAACTCTGGCAGATGCTGGTTGCGCTTGAACCGTTCGGAGTAGGGAATCCCAGGCCCACTTTCGTGACCCGCAAAGCTAGGCTGGTGCAGCCGCCGCGCATCATGAAAGAAGCCCATCTCAAGTTGCGAGTGGTCCAGAACACCGCTCGAAACGGGCCGGGTTACGACGTCGTCGGCTGGCGGATGGCCGACAGGGCAGTGAAAGACTCTCTGGTGCTCGGTGATGAGCTGGATTTCGCCTACGCCATTGATTACAACGATCATCCCGATTTCGGCGGCTTGCAGTTGAACTTGCTAGACTTCGTGCGCAAAGGCAGATAGAGAAGTTCCGAATGTTTACGGTTTTGGGTCAGGCCTAGCTTTTCGCAGCGCCGATAAAGCTTGATATTCTAGTCTGTTAGCACGGGCTGGCGAATTCCCAGATGTAGTGCTACCTCTGACTTTACATCAATTTCCTAAGGGAATAATATTCACCACCAATGAGAGCTACTGCCCAGCAACAGGTATGTGTTAGTTGCGGGAATCCGCTCCTGCCCGACGGGGAGTTCTGCCTGTTCTGCGGCGATGTACTCAGCTCTCTCACACACCCAAAAGAGAACAGCTCTCATCTATTGCATTCAGTGGAAGCTACGCTGGTGACCAAAGTACGGATGGAGTATGCCGGTTTCTGGCTGCGCGTGTGGGCGGGAGCCATCGACGTCACCCTGGAGGCACTGGCCGCCCTCCTGCTAACCGTTATAGTCGATTTCCTGCTGAAACTCACGACTCCGAAGTTTGGGCTTAGCCCCATAACCGTAAGTTATGTCACGGGAATCGTCTTTATTTTCGTACTAGCTATCGGAGCCTGGCTCTATAGTGCCTTCACCGAGAGCTCGGAATGGCGAGCAACCGTGGGCAAGCGAATCATCGGGCTGGAAGTTCTGACTGCCTCGGGCGGACGACTGTCATTCGGTCAGGCCACCGTCAGGCATTTCATGAAGTTCCTTTCACTCTTCACCGCCACCGTTGGTTTCATGATGGCCGGCTGGACCAAACGCCGCCAGGCGCTACACGATATGCCTTCCGATTGCATCGTCGTTCGGGTCGCCGAGCCCAGCCTGTCACTCTTCGGCAAACAGGCATAGCCGCATTGTTCCCCCTACTCCCTCAGCGTAATATCGATACCAGATGTTCCAATCCATCCCTCAGCTACGCAAATGGCTGGCCTGGTCAGCCGTTGCTCTCATCGGCATCGTCACGATCGCCTACTACATTGCTAAACTAAAGGCTCCACCCAAGCTCCATACCGAGCCCAAAGCCTTGGGCATCGACATCCAACAGACCAGCGAGGGGTTTTCGCTTTCGAAGTCGGAAGGAGGACGGACGATCTTCACCATCCGGGCCTCGAATGCCGTGCAGTTCAAAAAAGGAGGTCTTGCCGACCTGAAGAACGTGCACATTGTGGTTTACGGCAAGGCCCACGACCGCTACGACCAGATTTACGGCAATGAGTTCACCTATGACCCGGGAAGTGGTGATGTTCAGGGCATTGGTGAAGTTCACATTGATCTGCAAGGCTATGCTGAAGGTCCTACCAAGCCTGATCAGGCTCCACCAGACGAGCTAAAGAACCCGGTACATATTCTGACTCACTCGCTGGTGTTCAATCAGAAGACCGGCCAGGCTCGCACCGACGATGTCGTCGAGTTTCGTACCTTGCAGGCGTCCGGAACCGCCGAAGGCGCCTATTACGATTCAAACACCAACCAGTTGGAGATCAAGTCGGATGTACACATCGTCACCACTGGCGACAATGCAGCCGATATTCTGGGATCCAGCGCGATCATCCAGAAAGATCCCAGGCAGGCCGTGCTGTTGAACGCCGGGATATATCAGACCGATCGCACACTGACCGCTGACAAGTTAACGATGTTCTTCGAAGCTGACAATACAATCCAGCACGCCCAAGCCGAGGGCAACGTCAACATCGAGGTTCGTGGCGACACCATCGTTGACGTCAGCGGCCCACGCAGCGACCTGAACATGGGGCCCGACAACGCCATCAAGCAGGCGATTATGAGCGGTGGCGCCAAGTTCAATACCCGCGGTGACAATCTAAGCCACGGCTCCGCCGACACCTTCATCCTCGATTTCGAGGCGGACAATCAGCCTCGCTTTTTTCACATGGTGAAGAACGCGCGCATGCGCCAGGAACCTCAGCCCGGTAAGGCTGGGTCTCCCAGCCAGCCCATGGAAATCGCCGCCGATCAGCTAAATTTCGTGCTCGAAAATAGCAACGAGCTCAAAACCGGAGATACGGCAGGGGTCGCCAAAATTACTATCTTCCCCGCTTCGGCCGGATCGAAAGCTGGCAAATCTGCCGGCAAGTCCAGAGAGGATCTTGGCTCGTCGAATTCCACTACCGTAGCCACAGCCGGAAAGTTTCACGCTACGTTTGGCGAGGGCAATCGTATGCAAACCTTGCATGGCTCGCCCGACGCCCGCATCGTTTCCTCCTCTCCGGGCGTTCCCGACAAGGTCAGCACGTCTCGCAATCTCGATGTTGCCTTCGCCGCCGATGGTGGCGCGGAGAAACTGGTCCAAACCGGAGACTTCGAGTACCACGAGCCTTCCGCCAAACCCGACACGGGTGGGCGCGCCATTTTCGCCGACAAGGCAACCTACACTCCCGCCGACGAAATTCTGGTCCTCAACGGCTCACCCCGCGCGATTGATAGCGGAATGACCACGACCGCCGACATCATCCGTCTGAATCGCCAAACCGGCGAAGCCTTCGCCGACGACAACGTCAAGACAACCTACAGCGAACTCAAACCACAGCCTAACGGCGCGCTACTGGCCGCCTCCGACCCGGTGCATGTGACCTCGCTTCACATGACCTCGCACCAGCAGCCTGGAGTGGCGCACTATAGCGGCAATGTGCGCTTGTGGCAAACCGCCAACGTGGTTCGGGCTCCGGTAATCGACTTCGATCAGCAAAACCGCACTATCGTTGCTCATGCCGACACAGCACAATCGGTTTCGAGCCTGTTCGTTCAGCAGGGGCAGGATGGCAAGCTCACGCCGGTTGACGTAACCGCCGACAAGCTCAGCTACGTCGACGCCGAACGGCGCGCACGCTACACCGGAAACGTCCTCGCCAAGAGTCCAACCGGTACAGTAAGCGCAGAGCAGATCGACATCTATCTGAAGCCAGCCGACACAACCGGTTCCAGCCATGCTCCGACAACCGCTAAGGGGGTGCTTCCTGCCTCGGAGGGACCGAGTCGCATCGACCACATGATTCTCATCGGCAGAGTCGTCGTGACCGAGCCCAACCGTCGTGCCGTCGGCGACCGGCTGGTTTACACTGCTGACGATGAGAGGTATTACCTAACCGGGAAAACGGCGAGCATCTTTGATGCCGAACATGGTCAGGTATGGGGTGATTCGTTGACTTTCTACACTCACGATGATAGGGTGCTGGTGGAAAGCCAGGCGCCCGCAACCACCGTTACACGTGCGCGTATCACGAAGTAAATGCAGACTTTATCTGCCGAGGACATCGGAAAGAGTTACCGTGGACGCAGGGTCGTCAACGATGTAAATCTGCACGTAAAACAGGGTGAAGTCGTAGGCCTATTAGGCCCTAACGGTGCGGGAAAAACCACCAGCTTCTACATCATCGTCGGTCTGATTCCGTCCGATACCGGCCGGGTGGTCATAAACGATCAGGACATCACCGAGGTTCCGATGTACCTGCGGGCCCGCAACTTTGGAATCAGCTATCTACCCCAAGAACCGTCAATCTTCCGCAAGTTGACTGTTGAGGACAACATTCTGGCGGTCCTCGAGGCGCAGCCCATCTCCTGGCACGAGCGTCGGGAACGGCAGGAGCGCCTGATCGATCAGCTCAGCCTTGGCGTGATCCGCAAGAACATGGGTTATGCGCTATCGGGCGGAGAGCGCCGTCGCGTCGAGATTGCCCGCTGCCTATGCATCTCGCCATCGTTCATTCTGCTCGACGAGCCGTTCTCAGGTATCGACCCGATCGCCGTGCTCGAATTGCAGAGGATCATCTCCGACCTGAAAACCAGCGGCATCGGAGTGTTGGTGACCGATCACACCGTGCGAGAGACGCTCTCGGTCACAGATCGTGCTTACATCATCAATGAAGGAAGGATTTTCCGCGCCGGTACGCCGGAGCAACTCGGCAATGATCCCGAAGTGAAGCGCGTGTACCTCGGCGAAAGCTTTTCGCTCATTTAGCGCACCGACCGGGGAAAGTTTCGCATCAGGCCGCGCCTTCAGACCCTGGCCTGATCCGCTCAGCGGGACGAGGAACCTGCCCTGAGCGAAATCGAAGGGTGCAACAAGAATGCCGAAAATAACTCTGGGCTTTGGCCCCTGATGTAAATTTCGGTTTAGAATTTTGTAGGAGGTTTTTGGGCCCAGTCGGGTTTCCGCTGTCATGGTTTTGCTCCAGCCCAAGTTGAGTCTTCGAGTTTCTCAGAAACAAATTCTGACTCCGGGGCTCGTTCAGATGGTCAGTGTGCTCGCGCTCAACAAGCTCGAGCTGGCTGACATGATTAATGCCGAATTAACCGAGAACCCCGTCCTCGAAGAGCTCGAAAACATCGTCCCCCTCCTCGACGACGTCTCCGCTCGCGAAGAACAGAAGGACCGCGAGAGCTCGGCCGCCGCTTTAGAGGAGCCTCCCAAACCGGCAGAAGAGAAAGACCCCTTCGACGAAATCGACTTCGGCAGCTTCTTCCGCGACTATCTCGATCCCGGGATGCGCACGCCAATCGAGATGGAGGATAGCGAGCGTCCATCCTTTGAAAACTTCCTCTCGAAGCCGACGACCCTTTCGGACCACCTGCTTTGGCAACTTGGTTCATTGCACGTCAAAGACGACGTCTATCGCGCCGCAGAGCTAGTCATCGGCAATCTGAACGAAGACGGATACCTTATTGCCACTGAAGACGAACTGCTTGGTCTGATGGACTTCGAGCAGAGTGTGGCCGAGCTGCCGCGCCTCGAACCCGGGCAAACTGTGCCCGAAACTAGTTCTCAGCCCGCAGTACTCACAGTCCAGGGCGATCATCCCCTCGATACAGTCGCCGAGATTGCTGTAGCTGCGGCAACCGCTGTTGCCACCGAGTCTGTCGCTCAAGTCTTCGATGCCACAGCTTCGCGGCCATCCTTGGTGCCTCCGCGCACCGAGCCTTCGCGCGTGCCATTCAGTCGTGATGCCCTTCGCGAGGCCATCGATATCGTTCGCCAGATGGATCCCATTGGTGTTGGCGCGCGCGATCTGCGCGAGTGCCTGCTGGCCCAGCTTATGTACCTGAAAACCGTCGAGCGCAAGAATGGCAACGGCAATCATGTCGCCGAGAACGAGGCCATTGGCGACGCCATCGTGATGGTCGACCAGCACCTGCACGCACTGCAGAACAAGAATTACAAGGACGTCGCCAAAGCAATGGGACGTCCGCTCGAAGCCGTGATGCGCGGCATGGATTTCATCCGTACGCTCGACCCGCGACCCGGCCTTCGCTACAACAAGGTTGAGACCCGTCTTATCGAGCCGGACGTCGCCTTCGTCAAGCAGGGCGAAGAGTACATCGTGGTGATGAACGACGAAGAGGTCCCGCAGTTGCGCCTCAATCCGGCCTACCGCCGCCTGCTGCACCGCGATGCCGCCGAGAAGGACGTGCGCAACTACGTAAAGGAGCGCTACAAGTCCGCTATCCAGCTGATCAAGAACATCGAGCAGCGTAAACAGACCATCTTGCGCGTCTGTTACGCCATTCTCGCCCGGCAACGCGAGTTCCTCGATCAGGGAATCGACCACCTGAAGCCCATGATGATCAAGGAAGTGGCCGAGGAAATTGGCGTGCACCCTTCGACGGTCAGCCGCGCAGTGGCTAACAAGTATGCGCACACCCCGCAAGGCGTTTTCGAGCTGCGCTACTTCTTTACCGAGAGCGTGAATGGCCCTGAAGGCGGCGGCACCTCGTTGCTCATTCTGAAGCGCAGGGTCAAGAAGCTGATTGAGGAGGAAGATCCCACGAAACCGCTAACCGACGAGCAGATCACTCACATTCTGCAGTCGCAGGGGATTCAGGTCACTCGCCGCACGGTTGCGAAGTACCGCGAAGATATGCGCATTCCCAGCACTCACCAGCGCAGGGTGAAAGATTAGCTGTACCGGCTCCGGCACCTTTGCCAGGGAAGCATTTAGATCGGAACAGCATGAGTCTTGCATCCAAATTCGCTGGACAATGGCAACAATCCACGCAGGCGTGCAATTCAGAATTACTGAATTCTGCGTGTGCTCCGTGCCTCCGTGGTGAATTGTTTTTGCCGCTAGTCGCTGCTATATCCTGCAGCTTGCGGCAGAAGGGAGCTCAATGAACGTAGAGTATCTGGCGCGTCAATATGAAATCACTTCCGCTGTTCGTGACGAAGTCGAAGAAGGCCTCGGCAAGCTCACCAGGATTCTCGGTGAGAACTTCAAGTCCAAGGTCATCCTGACCAACGAAAAGCACCGCTTCATCGCCGAAATCACAGTCAAGCGCCGCCGCGGACATATTGTCGGCCTGGCCGAAGCCACTGACATGGTCACCGCCGTCAACCAGGCTCTCGAGCACATCCAGACTCAGGCACTCAAGAGCAACGGACGGCGCCGCGCCACCCATCGCAAGCCCAAGGACAAGACCTGGAAAGCCCCCGTCGAAGCTGAGGGTGAAACCCAGATCTCCGTCGGTACGAACTCCGCGACCGCTGTTCCGGTCGTGGTGCACAAGTTTCCCGCCGTGGCCCGCACCACCGAGGCACACTTAGTGAAGGCCACCGACTCGGTGGCCATGCGCCCCATGACCATCGAGGAAGCGGTGAAAGAGTGTGAGTTCCGCGACCGCGACGTCTTTGTCTTCCGCGATCCCAAGGGTCGCGTGAAAGTCCTTCACCGCCGTAAAGACGGCAAAATCGAGTTGATTGAAGTGCCGTAGTCTTCCGCCAACTGAGCTTTTTGCCGATGCCCCTCGATAAGCGCAGCTTGAGCGGATGTTTCCCGTCCACATGCAAAAGGTGCGCCATCCTTTCCCTTGTTTTGGGGAGGGTGAAATCAAAGAGCCCCAGAGCCGGTTTTCAATCCCGCAACGCCCGCACCGGGTCGGTCCGCGTAGCTCGCCATGCCGGGAAGAAACACGCCGCCAGAGAGGCCGTACTCATCACCAGGAACGCCAGCCCGAACGCCAGCGGGTCGCGAGGGCTCACCTTGTAGAGCAGCGTCGCAAACAACCGGGTCAGAGTCAGAGCCGCTGCGACGCCAAGAACAACTCCAATCCCGGTCAACAAAACTCCGTGCGACAGTACCAGCCGCACCAGGTGCGTCGGCCGTGCCCCCAGGGCCATGCGCAGTCCCAGTTCGCGCCTGCTCTGCGAAACAGCGTATGACATGACGCCGTAAAGACCGACAGCCGCCAGCAACAGCGCCAGCCCGCCGAAGATGCTAAGCAGCGCAACTACCATTTGCTGCGACCTCAGTGCCGAGCGGTTGATATGTTGCCGCATGGTGATCACCTCCCCCGGCGCTAGGTTTTCATCGAGTTCGTGAATCAGGCGCGCCAGGTCACCCCCAATTGCCGTGGGATCTCGCGACGTGCGGATATTCAGGCTGGTGCGAAGCGAGAAATTTTGCCGCAGCGGCACATAGAAGAATGGCTTGGGCGCCTCACCATAGCTGAAGTATTTCGCCATCCGCGCAACGCCCACTACGCGCAGCGATTGGCCTTTGAGTTGAAAACGCCTGCCAATGGGATCTTCGCCCCGCCAATACTGTTTGACCATTTTCTCGTTCACAATCGCAACCGGCGCTGCCGTCTCGTCATCGGCATCGGTGAACTCCCGTCCCGAAAGCAGCGAAATCCCCATGGTGCGGAAATAGTCAGGCCCGACCTCGTTATATTCCGCCGAAGGCTGCTCATCCGGCGCTGGCTGATATCCGTCGACACTGATCTGCTCCGAGGAATAGGGGTTGTAGCTGAACGGCCTGACCCGTGCTAGTGCAGCCGAATCCACACCCGGAATCGCCCGCACGCGATCCATCAGTCGAGTTTGAAAATCTTTCGCGCGCGTGGCGTCATATCCGGCCGCAACCAGGTCGAACCCGGTAGTCAGTACGGACGCGGTCAGAAATCCCGGGTCAGAGGTGCGGATTCGCTGCATGCTTTGAATTAGAAGCGCTGCCGAGACCAGCAACACAAAGCACAGCGACACCTGAACCACAACCAGGATCGATCGAATCCGCGCCTTGCCCCGCGCTCCGAATACCGAGCCGGATTCCGATTTCAGTGACCCGGCAAGATCGACCCTGCCCGCCTGGATCGCCGGCACAAGGGCAAACATCAGCGTCGATACGAGGCACACGCCTGCGCTGAACACCAGCACGCGCCAATCGATCTCGCCCTTGAGATTCGCTGCAACCCCTGACGGCGCAGCGAAGAACAACACCAGCAAGTTTCGGCACCAATACGCCACCGCGAGGCCCCCAATAACCGCGATGGTCGATAAGATCAGCCCCTCGGTGAGGAGCTGCTGCAACAGGCGGCCCTGTCGCGCCCCGATCGCCATGCGAATCGTGATTTCATGCTGTCGTGCAAACGAGCGAACCATCAGTAGGTTGCTGACATTGGAGCACGCAATCAGCAGCACTACGAAAACTACGGCGAGCGTGACCGTCAGCACCGGCAGCATCTCTGTCGCCCCGTTGAACGGCGCCCTCCACAGCGGCAGAAGCCTGATATCGTACCCTCGGTTCGTTCCCGGATACTGAGCTTGCAACTGTTTCGCAACCGTCGAAATCTCTTCCTGGGCCTGTTCAATCGTGACGCCATCCTTCAGCCGCGCGAAGCCTTCGATCCAGCGTGCATTGCGGTCTTCCAGTTTGTAGCCGCCGGGTTCGAAAAGTTCCTGCATCGAGATTGGTACCCAGAACTGAATCGGCCAGCCGACGAACGTTCCATAAAATCCCTCGGGCGCGACGCCAATAATCGTGTGCTGCACTCCGCTCAGTATTTGGGTCTTGCCGACAATGCTCGGGTCACCGTGGAACCGCTCTTTCCACATCCAGTAGCTGATCACGGTTACCGGATGAGCATTCCGTCCGGTCTCATCCGCCAGCTGAAAGCCGCGGCCGAGCAGAGGATGAACCCCCAGAGCGTCGAAATAGTTTGCCGAGACGACGCTTCCTGCAACCCGCTGGGCGCGATCGCCAATGCTGATGGTGGTCCCCATGATCTTGTCGGCAATGAACGAATCGAACAGCTTGCAGTTGGCACGGAAATCTATGAAGTCGGGCCAGGAAGTTGCCGTATACTCGGCCTCATTGGTTACTTTGTTGCCGGCCAAATGATTGGTGCCGACGACGACCACCAGTCGCTCCTGGTGGGCGACCGCGGGAAAGGGACGCAGCAGCAGCCCCTCAATCCAGCTGAACACCGCCGCATTCGCGCCGATACCCAGCGTCAAACAGAGAATTGCCATAACCGAGAAGCCCGGATTGCGCCATAGCATCCGGAAACCAAAGCGAAGGTCTTGCTGAAAGTTGTCGAAGAAATTCACTCGACGCATGTCGCGGCACTCCTGTTTGATTTGCGTCACACCGCCCAACGAGCGCAGCGCGGCATACCGGGCTTCGTCCGGTGGCATTCCCTTGGAGAGATAGTCCTCAACCTGAGCTTGCAGATGGAATAGGAGCTCTTCGTCGAGCTCTTCGTCGGCCTGTCGCCTGCGCAACAGCGAGCGGACTCGCAACCGCAACTTGGAATACCAACGCATACGTCACTCGCGTTTACGACCTCTCCAGGACCAGATCGATGGCGACTGACAATCGGTTCCACTGCTCCTGTTGGCGGCGCAAATACTTCGCCCCGGCGGGCGTCAGCGAATAGTACTTGGCGCGGCGATTGTTGTCCGACTCGCCCCACTTCGACCGGATCCAGCCTTGTTGTTCCAGCCGATGCAGCGCGGGATACAGCGCGCCCTGGTTCACCTGCAGCACCTCGTTGGATATCTGGCGGATGCGCTGTGCAATTCCCCAACCGTGCAGGGGTTGCAGCGCAATCGTCTTCAGCACCAGAAGATCAAGCGTGCCTTGCACCAGGTCTGTCGGCTTTCCCATTATGCTCTCCTGTCAACAGCTGACAGAACGCTATCTTAGATTCCTGTCAACCGTCAAGGGGAAGCGTAAGCGGTCTCGGAATTCCCGCACTTTGCGTCTAGGTAGACACTGCAGTGGCGCGATTTTGGCTGAGGTAGTCGGCCACGATCCACGCCGCGCCGGTGATCGCGAGGTTCTGGGCGTTGCCGGCCCAACTGATCAGCTTGTGTGGATCGGCGAAAGGCGCCGGCAACCACACTAGCAATCCGAAACCGATGAGCATTGCGGTCAGTAATCGAGACGCCAGAAGAGCGTGCCGTCGGGAAAATAATGAGATGGCTGCAAGCGCAAAGAAAATTGTGGTCGCTATCGCCCAGAACATCTGGCCGGGAGGAATCCACTTGGGGACGAAAGAGGCGGTTGCGGAAAGATAGAAGACTTGTTCGAGGGTGAAGGAAACGACGCAGATGGCGAAACACAAGTATCCAATACGGGCAAGTCGCAAGGATTTCGAATTGCTTGCGGTGAACGTCGCGTAAACAATAAGCGCGCCCGAGACGAGAGAGAATTGCTCAAAGAAGTTGCCCCATCGATCGTAAGTCCCGGGCTCCGCAGCAATGAACGGCACCCACATCAAGGCGAAAAACAAATAGACGGCACCCAGCGCTAAAGCCCCGAACCGCGCTGCCTTCGGACACTGAATTGATATGCCTCCAAAGAGGAAGATCGCAGCGGCAATGTAAACGAGAATCTCGCGGTGAGGAACGATCCCGAGCGCCCGGATTTGCTGCCAGGGCGAGTTAAAGTCACTCCAGACGAACGCGATCACGCCAAAAGCAATAGCCGCAAGTCCGAACACGTGACGGCCAAGGTGGAGTCTCATCTTCTTCTGTCTCCTCATCTCGTTGCAGGTCTAAAGCGTCAACTATCAGGTATCAGCTAATACTTAGACGCTACCAGCACTTAGCGAGCAGCGCTGAAGCCTTAGCAATTTCAATCGAGTCGTCGTTTTCATTGCTGTTTAGGGAGGGAGTCGGCGAGGGCTGACGAGATTCTGAGGTCGCACGCGAATGAGTCGTCCGCGCGTGGCGTCGATGTCTGTGATGAACAGGAACGAGATTGAGATAACCAGCGGCAGAACCACCAGCAGCGAAGCCGTTAATTTCTCCCCACGCGCACCGTAGCCTACCAGCAGATGGCAGCGGAGGGCGGGTTATCACGATTAAATCCCAGGCGAGGCCGGGATACGGTTCCATCATGCCGCCAGCGTGTATCCCCGTGAATTCAAAACGTCGTTCATGCCGGAAACTACAAGCGCCGTTACCGGCGTTGGCTGACTGAGAGCTGCAGCTTGTACGGCCGACCACATTTCGTTTCGCAGGTTACTGGCTCTGATGTTGATCTGCTGAAGTTCCTGGCGATCGCTGGTCGATAAAAAGCGATACGCAGATCGAGATAGCGGCGAAGCTGGTTGCGGATTTTTGCCGCATCCGCAACGGAGAGCAGGCCAGCCCGGACATATTTGCTGCCGATCGCGTTGGCCTCGGGCCTCTTCGTCGTTCTTGCGTACGTCATAGCGGCTGGTCGCCATCGAAAAAACTGAAGCCGATAATGCGAAACGCAACAGTCGTCGTTCAAGCAAGAACCGTCGCCCAACGGGCTTTAGATTGACAGAGTTGCGGAGGGACGTCAACTTACTGGCGACCTCATCCATTCCTCTCCTCTCGACGGATTGCTTTTTAGTGAGGGGCACGACCCGGTCGATAGATGGCTGCCTTCACCTGTCACATTTGACAGTTCCTAACGATTCCCTCGTGTAGTGAAATGGCAGGCCAGCAAGACGATCCCGAAATGTGAATAGAGATTAATCGGATCGAGAGTTCCGTTCTTGCGAGCCGATTGAGCCGTTAGTTCTTGCCTGTCTTCACAGTCAAACCCTTGCCGTCGAAGGCGGAAGCCATCCGACAGAGATTGAAAGAAGAAGAGCATGGATTTTCGAATGAGCATGCGAAAACTGGCGCTGGGAGCGCTGATTTTTTCCTGCTTCATTCCTGCTTCATGAT
>DASRAA010000147.1:0-4646 GCA_035638375.1 Binatia bacterium
ACAGGTTTGACCAGCCAAGATGTCAGAGACTTGTTGGCGAGCGATTCAGTGGATCTCATGGTTGGTTGCCGGCGATCCTTCCTTTTCGCTGTGCGCCTGTATAGCTGTTATCCAAAGCGTCCCATACTATACGAATCATCCGCTCTGGACGCAATTCGCGCTTGGTCTCATCGGCGGCTGTTACGATCTGTTAACTTGCTCCCGATACGCGAGATCCCCGCCAAGCGGGGACAGTGTAGACTGCGCTTGATGCAGATGCTTGGAGACCAGGGGCCAAAGAGGGAGCGAATTGATTTCACGAAGAACCGGCTTGATTCTGCTGCTAGCTGTCACACTGGCTGTGATCGTGGTCGACCTGTTCCTGCCACGGATTCCGCAGCCGCAGGCATACCATAGTTTTGCTGACCAGCGCAGTTTTCGCGGTATCCCCAATTTTGCTGACGTAGTTTCCAATCTACCTTTCGCGGTATTTGGATTGTGGGGTCTGTTTTTCTGGTTGCAATCCAATTCCGAACTGAATCCCAACCATTTTGTCGATCGGCGAGAACGCTGGCCCTACCTGGTGACTTTTGTTGGAGTCCTGCTTACGGCGTTCGGGTCCGCGTACTATCACTTGGAACCAAGCAACGCACGTTTAGTATGGGACCGATTGCCCATGACGATAACGTTCATGGCGGTGGTGGCGGCCATGATCGCCGAGCGCATCAGCGTGCGTGCCGGCCTCTGGCTGTTGCCAGTTCTTGTGCTGGTCGGCATGAGCAGCGTGTTGCAGTGGTACTTGAGCGAACTGCGCGGCGTCGGCGATTTGCGCTTCTACGCCACAGTGCAAGCATATTCGGTTCTATTTGTGCTGATTGTACTTTTGCTTCCTCCACGCTACACCCGGTCATCAGACTTGGCGATTGTGGCCGGTTTCTATGTTCTCGCGAAAGTCTTGGAGACTCTGGACAAGCCGATTTTCGAGCTAGGACACGTCGTAAGCGGCCATACCTTAAAGCATCTGGCAGCTGCAACCGCGGGGTACTGGATATTACGGATGCTGCAGAAACGGCGTCCCCTCCCCGGCTTCTTTCCGGTCCCTGCTGTCGCGTAGGAGCCGGCCGGAACCAGACTAGGGCGCTTTCACAGTTGTTGTAACCTCACTGCAATTTGAAATCGCCTGAGAACCAAGGGATGGCATTTGGCTGCCAGCAAACAGCTCGGAATTGGATCCTCACAAGGTAATTTTTGATACGGCAAACTTAGCGGAGGTTTAGTTTGCGCTGCTCGAATGCCAGCTACAGGCCGGCAGGAATGCTCCGCATCTCAGTCAATTCCGATTGGCTCATCGGGGCCTCGGCAGCAAAGCTGGATGTTGCAGCCGAAATTCGAGCATGGTTCCTTGGGCGAGACCTACCTGTTGTCCCCCTCCGCCGCCAGCAGCCCGCGCGGTCCCGAGACCGCCGCCGGCTGCAGCACCGATGGCCGCCCCTCTACCTCCACCGGCGATGGCGCCAATGACTGATCCTAGCCCTGCACCGGTGGCCACGCTGCGCGCGGTTTGTCCGCCTTGTCCTTGTCCTTGCAGTTGATAGGTATCCGTCATGATCGGATGTGCGGTGCCGTTGATCACAATGTCGGTCAACTTCAAAGCCAGTTCGGAACCGCCCGACATTCTCGCCGATTTCGCTGAAAACTAACTGGCCATGGACCGTTGTTCCCCGCGGGGTTGTCGTTGACGCAAATCTACGATTGACAGCAACTCATTATCGGAAGGGGCAGAACACTCCAGTAAGCTTACCCTGTACTGATCCACGAACGAGCCGATTGCGACACCGCACTCCGCCGACTTCCTGCGCTCACTTACTGATGCCACGCCTACAGTTCTTATACTCGTCGTTGATCTGAGGTATTTTCTCTTATTGTTTCAACTCCATGAGAATTTCGTCTACGTCGGTTAATTGTTCCCCGGAGTGGGTGACTGGCGGAAGGATCTGCGCTTCACCGTTCTTCGTTTCCACATCTCGTGTGGTCCCATCAGCCAAGGTATACCTCGATTTCCCTCCCTCGATAAAGTACACAACGAACGAAGGATGAGAGTGCATTCCGACTTTGTCGCCTTTCTTGAGGATGCAATGAATAACGCGAGCCTTGGCATCCTCTTTCAAAAGTTTGCAATACTCAGGTGCAACTGACGCGATGTCGTCTGCGGCATGGGCATACGAGACTGCCACCGCACTTGCTGCCAACAGCAGAGCCACTCTTTTCATGTTAATTTCCTCCTTCTTCACAGAAGCCTCCGGTCTTGGAATGTGCCGTTTTTATCGGGCCGCACTACGGTGACTGAAGCGATTGAACTTGACCGGTATTCAGCCCCGCAAAAGCATTTTGGAAACCGCTACTTTACATTTGTCCCCGGTGGCGAGCACCACTGCCTAGAGCGACTTCGCCAACAAAGCGACAGAAGTTCGGGAAAACTGATCGTACCTCGATTCAGAACTGACTTTTAGGACTAGGGAATGACCAATCGCACCGCACAATCTTGTGGGTGCAAACCACTCGCGTGGGGAAGGATCAGAAAATCGCAGTCAGCTTGCTGCTCGCTGTTACTGCGTGTCAATGGCACCGAGGCGCAATAGTTGATCCGCCACGTAAGGACTCAGCTTCGGCACATTTGTGCTCGCTATTGCCAAACTGACCGTTGGGCCCAGCCAGAAGTTCACTGTTAAGCGGTCGGGCAAGGGTGAATCTTAGCCGTGACGAACTTGGCGCACGCCATTTTACCTTTGAAATTCATAGTATCCGCCACTCATAAACTGTGATACGCTCACCGCCTCCAGCAAAGAAAGGGGAACACCCATGTCCATAGTTTCGTGGCTGAAGAATCACTTCGTTACAACTACGTTGGTTCTGGTTTCCGTTCTAGCGTTGTTGATCCACGTCGGGCACAGTAGAGCAAATGCGCAGAACGGTTTTGTGAATGACAACAATGGCGCGCAGGACGAGAAGCTCGCGATCCAAATCGGATATGCCGTAGCGCCGGTCAAGCTGAACACCAACGGCTTAGATTCTGATCTAGTCGGCTTGGGTAGCTATATCGTGAACGTAACCGGCGACTGCAACGGCTGTCACAGTGCTGGCCCACAATCAGAGTTCCTACGCAACGGTAATCCGTATACACGCCTGGCCCCGAATGGGCCGTACTCCGGTGTCACTCAAGTCAACACCACGACCTACCTAGGTGGTGGCCGCGACTTTGGCGGGTTTCCCGCGCCCAACTCGCCCTTGCACATCATCTCGCGCAACCTGACCCCTGATGCCTCAGGCAAGCCAGAAGGTCATACGCTCGATGAGTTCATCAAGATCCTGCGCACCGGTGTGGACATGGACCAGCGGCACCCCAACTGTACTGGAGCACCGAACAGTAGTTGCACGCCGTTTCCCTTTGACGGCAGCAAATTGCAAATCATGCGCTGGCCGTTCTTCCTCAACATGACCGACCGCCAGCTTACGGCGGTTTACGAATACCTCTCGGCCATTCCTTGCATTCAAGGTGCCGACCCGAACGAACAACCCAACCGCTGCCTGTAGACAGAGCGGTAAGACGCGACCACTGGGTGGCCCGGATGTTGCGGACCACCCACTTTGTCTTCCGACGGCGTTGCCTACCCGCTTCGTTTTGAGTGGCTCATCGGAGTATGAAACACGCGAGAATGAGTCTCCCGAAGCATTCTTTCCGGCGGGCGGGTGCCAGGAGTTCTTGGGTGGTGATGGTCGTAATGGCCTATGGCGCGCGCCCCGCGCGGAGTCGCTTGATTGACGAGATTATGCTATAGCTGTGGCAGATCCCGAACATCTGGCGTAGCTGAATGAAGGTGTGCTGGCGTGGCATGAATGGAGGCCAATTCCATCCTGACAGCACGAGCGGTGCCCGTTGATGGACGCATCGCTCTGCGCTGTCTTCTTACGTTAATCTTTAGTTCAGTAATCATGCGGTTGACGGTATTGCGGTGTACACCCACTTGGCGTGCAGCTTTGCATTGGTTCCCTTTACACTCTTGCAGCACGGCGAGAATGAATAATTTCTTGAATTCGCAGACAGCTTCCGAATAGGTGATGCCGCTTTTGTGCATCTGCATAATTAAGACTTCCAGTTGTTTTTTCATGTAGACCTTAGGAAAAATTAAATTTTACCCAGGGGTGAGTTTTCCACTGTTTTTCTTGGTGCGACACTCCGGTCCGTGCTCGAATTGATCGCAGATTGGTGCTTGCGTCAGAGCAAAACACACTTTAATCATTGACTCCGGCATAGGTAAGAGTCGAACAAGTCACCGCCGGTGGCGATCAGACGGGCCGAGAGGGTATCAACGGACCATCTAACACCCGCAACCCAAACTAGCTTGTGCATGCCACCCACTCAATGGCCAATTAGTCGTATGCCAAGGCGCACCTTGCTCAGCTTCGTGGCCGAGACGCGTACTCTTCCGTGCAGCGTTTATGACGCAGATTAAATTAGCCCATCTTTAAACTCCCCTTAGCGCGACGCAGTTCTCTTTCTATGTCTCAGGCCACTTGGTGAGTTGCGGTACTGGCACGGCTGACCCGATGCCCGTAGTTGGTGCTGGCCTCTTTGTAGCTGGATTCCCGGAGTGCGGTTCAGGGCGGGG
>DASRAA010000148.1:0-3493 GCA_035638375.1 Binatia bacterium
AGCGCGAAGTAAGCGCCGTTTATAGCAATCGCGTTCATATCATGGCTCTGCAATGTGATTTCGTATCGCATACCGAATGAGTGCAGCGGGAGAAGAGAGGTTGAGCTTGCTCCTAATGGCACCACGATGCGTTTCGACAGTTTTGACACTGATCTTCAACAGCCGGGCGATTTGCTTGTTGGTGTAACCTTTAGCAACGAGCTCAACGATGCTACGCTCCCGGTGCGTCAGCAGCGATCTCTCCCTCGCGGGCCGCGAGATAAAGGAATCCAGGAGCGCCTCGGAGATTTTGGTGGTGAAGAACGGTTTATGAACCGCA
This sequence comes from Binatia bacterium, assembly GCA_035638375.1. Classification (GTDB taxonomy): domain Bacteria; phylum Acidobacteriota; class Terriglobia; order Terriglobales; family Acidobacteriaceae; genus DASRAA01. The sequence continues at coordinate 320 of DASRAA010000148.1, forward strand.
AGAGCCTCGATAGCGCCGATCAGATGACGCTGTGCATCGGCCTTGAGAAGGTAACCGCGTGCGCCAGCCTTAAGTAGCTCCTGGATGATGGTTGCGTCATCATGCATCGTGAAGATTAGAACTTCCGTCTGTGGCAGAGCGGAACGTATCTGCCGGGTCGCATCCACCCCATTGATGAGCGGCAGTGAGTAGTCGATTACGCCAACGTCGGGTTTGGTCTCCAGGGCCTTCTGAACCGCCTCCTTCCCGTCGGCGGCCTCAGCTACCACTTGCCAGTTCGGCTGGGACTCAATGACGTGACGCAATCCCGATCGGACCACGTCGTGATCGCCTACGATCAGGATGCGGACCATGGGTAAAACCCTCTGGCAAAGTGAAGACTTCGATCGTCGTCGATATGCATCTTGTCACGCCGGGAGGAAAAAGCGGGCGGTCCGGAACAGTGGTGCGCCCGCTTGATAAGTCCATTCACCTGAGTGAGAGGTTATTCACTCGGGTGCCCGCCGTGCTCGCTCTTTAACTCCTGAAAGACCTGAGTGAGGTTGTATGATTCAGGCGCCTGGAGCGGCGGAAACTTCTGGTATGTCTCCAGCTCCATCAGCCACAACTGTTGGGGAAGCGGCAGCATGCCAATTGCGTCATAGACGTAGGCAGTGCTTGGGGCGGCCAATGAACCGCCGAAGTACAGCAGTGACTTCGAGTCGTCTGGAGAAACGTTCTGCTCGAACGGGTCACGCTTGATGTTCTGGAGAAGGGGGAAGTGCCAACCGCGAAGGTCCCCGAGCCAGCCCCCACCCCCAGGCTTCGACACCTTGTAATACGCCTTCCAATTCTCAAACCGCACCGCCGATGGCGTTGCACCCGAGAAGTAGTAGAAGACGTTTCGCGCCGATTTCTCCGAATTGCCTTCGAGGTAATCGCGCTGATCGAAGCCATCGAGCGTCGTTTTGACGATCCCGGGATATTGGCCGGCCTCAATCTGTTGCTTGAGCCCATTGCCCTTCTGTCCGCCGGCAATGTCGACAAACGTCGGCACCCAGTCGAGGGACGCGAACAGCTCTTTCTTGATTGTACCCGGCTTGATGTGACCGGGCCAACGGATAACAGCCGGGGCGCGGAAGCCGCCTTCCCAAGCTTCGCCTTTTTGGCCTCTGAAGGGCGTAATGCCGCCATCGGGGAAGGTCATAGTTTCGGCGCCGTTGTCGGTGGTGAACACGACGATGGTGTTGTCCAATTGGTTCATGTCCTCCAGTTTCTTCAGGACATAGCCGATGTTGTCGTCGAGCTGCTTCATGCCAGCTTCGTTGATGCCCCAGTCTTTGCCGCCTTTCGTGCCCAGCATGGCTAGGTACTTGTCCGGTAACACAGTCGTGACGTGCATGCGCGCCGGGTTGTACCAAACAAAGAACGGCTTACCGGTCTTCTTCGGGTCGTTGCGGTCTAGGAAGTCGATAACCTTGGCGGAGATTTCCTCGTCCACCGTCTTAGACCGGTCCAGCGAGAGCGGGCCCTCGTCATGGCACGTCTGGTTTCCTTCCGTGCCGTTGGAGGATTTACACGAGAGAACCGGGCGCGGTGGGGTGACGCAGGGTGTTGTCTTCGGGTCAACGGCGCCTGGAACATCGGGGATCCCCGGTATCGGCGTGTTCTTGCAAGGCGGCGCGATGCCCTGGGTCGTTTGGTTTTTGAAGAGGTCGGGGAAGCTCACCACCTGCATGGCATCGAGGTGGTAGAGGTAGCCCCAATATTCCTGGAAGCCATGTGCTGTGGGCAGTGCGGCGGTGTGGTCGCCAAGGTGATTCTTGCCGAACTCGCCGGTGCTATAGCCGAGATCGAGCAGGAACTTGGCGAGCGCGGGCGTGCCGGGTTGCAAGTAAGAGGGGCTGCCCGGCAGCTGCGGCGGGATCAAGCCCGTGCGCAGCGGGTACATGCCGGTGAAGAAGGCGTTCCGTCCGGCCGTGCAGCTCTGCATGGCCACATAGTCCATGAAGATTGCGCCCTCTTGCCCAATGCGGTCGATGTTGGGGGTCTCGCCGACCATCAAGCCGCGATGGTAGATGCTTGGCTGCATCCAGCCGATGTCATCACCCATGATGAATAAGATGTTCGGTCTCGATTGTTGCTGCGCGAATGCCGGAAAGGCCATAGCCGTCGCGATTGCAGCAAGACCAACCAGACCGCTTCGCAGGACTCGCATGCAATGCATGGCTTGTGCCTCCTGGTTGAAGCGTTATCGGTTTACAGACTGTCATGCCGTTATGGGCTCGTTATGGGCTCAATGCGTCGCGCGTACGGGTGTGGGTCAAATCAATTGAGATTCGCAACTTGGCCTGTACGCGCCCGCAATGTGGTGCAGTATTGAGGTTGGCTCCGATGCTGGCTATCCAATTTCGGAATCTGCGAACCCCTAAGTACGAACCACTACAGAATTATTTTCGGATGAGATCTTCGGATCGTCTGGACGATGCAAAGTCAAAGACGGGGATTCCCCGAATAATTTCAGGTAACAGACGGCGAAGCGACCTGGGTGCCAGAAGCCATACTGGGTGGCAATTTGTGTCACAGTCGCTGTTGCAGGATCCTGCCGGATGAGCGCTCGGCGTGCGAGATGCATCCGTCGCAGCCACAAGTACTTACGTGGACCCATGCCGAGATGCTCTTGGCAGCAGATGCGCAGCGTGCGTTCGGAAACCTTCGTCGCTGAGCAAATTTGTGTGAGGTAGAAAGGTTGGTCGCAATTGGCCGCCAAATAATCCTCAAATCGGGTGATGATCTCAGAGTGATGACGCCAGCCTGCTGAAATGTCGACCCGTGTGTCATCGAGCAGGCAAGTCACCATGGCATGGATAAGCTCTTGCTCAAGGGCGTTCGAAACCTCGGGTTGGGTAAGGATCTCAGGCGCCGAATGGGCAAGCTTCATCGTTGCTGCATATAGGCGCACGAGACGCGCCATATGCTCCGGCTCGGGGTGGATGACACGTATCGTCGATCCTAGACGCAGCTCGCAGCCCGTGAGCGCAGCACTCACCGCGGAAAGATCATCGGGAGTAAGGGACATGGTTGCCCAGCGGCACGCTGCGTAGCTGCGAACGTGACGTGACGATCCTGGAACGCCCAGGACGACCGCGTCTGAAGATATCTCCGTTCCCCAGTATTTCGCAGGCGGTTGGTTTG
>DASRAA010000149.1:0-11885 GCA_035638375.1 Binatia bacterium
CAGAACATGAAGGCGCGCAGCAAACTGCTAATCAGCCAAAATTTCTCGCTGGGCACCAAGGTTGACGCCATGGCCCGTTTGGAGCAAGCCTACGAGCAGCGTGCAGCAAGTGTGCAGTAAAAGTTCGATAGAACCCGCATAAAATGCCCTCCAAGTCGATTTGTGGAAAACTATTTCAACTACTTCACCGAAATCGAAGAGCACTTTCAGCGGCGGCGTGGCACGCTGACGTTACTGTCGCCGCTTGACTGGGCGCTGATGGAGATCTGGAAGGATGCCGGCATCCCACTGGAAGCTGTGCTGCGTGGCATCGACGCATCTTTCGACAAATGGGAAAAACGTCGCAAGCGGACCCGCAAAATTAACAGCCTGGCGTACTCAGCACAGGAAGTCCTCGCCGCCGCTGAAGAGATGAAGGAAGCGTCGGTAGGCGCTGTGACAGCGGAGAAGGCTGACACAGGACTGGATGCAGAAACTGTGCGTGCGTTCCTGATTCGTAATGCGAAACTGCTCGAGCAGTCGTTGCTACCCGAACCGGCGCAGCGCGTTCCGAGGGATATCGCTACCGGCTTGTACGAGATTGCCAGCTCGATGGCTGCGCCTGCTACACCGAGAATGGAAGACCTGGAACGTCGCCTGACAGTCATGGACGAAAAACTGTTCGCCGCGTTGCTAGCCGCCACACCGGAATCGGCAGTCCTGCAGGTCCGGACGGATGCCGACCGTGAGCTCGCGCCGTATCGGAGCCGAATGTCAGCACCACAGATCGAGCAGCTGCACCGGCAATACATCCACAAAAGGATCATTGAGCAGTACAATCTTCCCCGCCTCAGTCTGTTCTATATGCAGTAAGCGCCGCTTGGGATAAGGGACAGAGTTGGAGCTAACGATCGAAAAGCTCGTTTATGGTGGCGATGGACTCGCCCGCCTGCCTGCGGACGAACACGGGGGTGGCAAGACCGTGTTTCTCCCTTATGTTCTGCCCGGTGAGCAAGTGGATGCCACCCTGCTGCAGAGCCGTACTGGCTTCGCGCGCGCCAAGCTGAATAAGGTGCTAACGGCTTCACCGGCGCGCGTTATTGCCGAGTGCCCGTACTTCGGCCGTTGCGGCGGTTGCCAGTATCAGCACATCGCCTACGAAGCGCAACTGCGCTACAAAGTAGAAATTCTGCGGGAAACCCTTCGCCGCACAGGGAAGCTTGAGCTTGGCGTGGAAATACAGACGCACTCGTCGCATCCATGGCAATATCGCAATCGAACGCGCATGCAGCTCCGGCACTCGCCAGAGTTCGCGCTTGGCTACTTACGCGCCAACTCGCACGAGTTGATGCCGGTCGAAAGCTGTCCCATCAGCTCACCGCTTATCAACCACGGGATCGCCGTAGTTTGGCAGCTAGGCAGGAGCGGTGAGATTCCCGCTACCGTCCACGGTTTGCAGTTCCTTGCGAACCATAACGACAAGGCGATGCTGCTCGAGCTGTATGTACGATCCCAAGCCGATCAGAAAAAGCTCTCGGAGCTCGCCCACTCGCTGATGGCTCGGTTCAACGCGATCAGCGGAGTGATCCTCTTTGAGACCTCCCCTGTCGAAGACGAGTCGCGGCAGCTAGCGCCGCTCTCGACGATTCACAGCGGGGCGTCGACTGCTATCGGCGAAGATCATTTGATCTATCACGCTGTGGGATGCGAATACCGGGTCAGCGGCGGTTCGTTTTTCCAGACCAATCGGCACTTGGTCGACGAGCTGGTGAATATCACGACGGCTGGTGCCGCAGGCCAAACCGCTTTTGATCTCTATGCCGGGGTTGGGCTATTCACTGAGCCGCTAGCCGCAAAGTTTACTGAGGTCATCGCCGTCGAGGCGTCACCCCAGGCGATCGCAGATCTGCAGCACAACTCTCCCGCGAACGTGAAGACTGTCTGCGCAACCACAGAAGCTTTTCTGCAGAAACAGGCCGCGCAGTTCAAACCTGACTTCATATTGCTCGACCCGCCGCGTGCCGGATTGGGGGAAAAGGCTGCGGCGGCGTTATGCCGCATTGCAGCAAAGGTGGTTACTTTCGTTTCTTGCGATCCAGCAACCTTGTCACGGGATCTACGGCTGCTGCTAGAATCGGGCTTTAAGGTGGAGCAGGCGCACTTATTCGATCTCTTTCCCCAGACGGCCCACATAGAAACTGTGTTGCGCCTGGTGCGCTGATCTCCTCTGGACAAGCTATGTACGCAATCGCCATACTTCGTTACCGCAAGCCTCTAGAAGACGTCCTGAAGCATATCGATTCGCACCGCGCCTATCTTGCCGGTTTAAAGCAGGAAGGTTTGCTGATTGCGTCCGGCCCCATCGTCCCACGCAGTGGAGGTGCACTGTTGCTGCGAGTTCCCGACAACGAAGCCCAGGCGACGCTCGACACTATCCGCGACAACGACCCGTTCACCCGGTTCGGGCTCGCGCAATATGAATTGTGGCCCTGGGCCCCGACGATTGGAGGCGAGGAACTGGACCGCTTGTAAGCGGACTTGCCCTCACCTAAAGTTATGCACCGCTTTACCCAGCGGACGGTGCGCAGGTATCGAACCGGTCTGGCAGGTGGGGCGTCGCTCAATCTCGACACTGCTACGGTTTCGGCCCAGCCGGTTCCTCGCTGAGCTTCTCGTCTTCCACGGTCGCTGGCTCGGCGCGAAAGACCTCGATCATTGCCTTGGCATCCTCCGCCTGCTCTTCGCGAACGAGGATCACCACTCCGCCGACGCCGGGCAGAATGTCCTGCGGAGCTTCGCGGTTGGCGATGATGGATTCGATGCCTCCTGACTGAAGCAGTCCGTGCACGACCATCGCTTCCGACTCCACGTCCGTATCAAAGACTTTTACCAGCTTTTCCTGTGTTTCCGGCGTATCCGACATGATCCCTCCGTCGCGTATCGATTACGGTCTTTGTCCCGTCCCCTGAATTTGTCCGGGAGGTTCCTGCAATTCGTTGTATGATGCCGGCACCAAATGGTCAAACCACGGGATGGTGGTAAGCATCCAATTGTAATCAAGTTTTCCGCTGCGCCGTTCGAGCAGCCTGGTTTGGCGCCGGCGGCAAAGAGGGAGTCAATGGAACAATCCGAACCTGAGAAATCGACCTCCAATGAAGCCAATTCTGCTCTGCTTCTTGAGCAGGAAGAAGAACGCCGCAAACTACGCCGCCTCCAGATCATGATGAGCATGGTGATGTCCGTCATCAGCCAGGACCCCGACCTCTCCGTCGAAGAAGCCTCGGAGCTGGTGGCCAACGCCAAGCGTGCCGCGCTGAGCATGTTCCCCGACAAGGAGTTCGCTTACGACATCCTGTACAAGCCTCGTTTGCAGCGGCTGATGGCAGAACGATTTAGGCTGCAATAGTCGCCTGAGGACTGCATTTCTGCCGAGACAGGCCTCCTATTTTTCCATTGCCGCGAGATAAACCGTCAGCGTGCCCCAGGTCATTCTTGCCTGCATCTGTATGGGCAGGTGTCGCGCGTCATCGCTGTACCAGATCTGCACTCTCCCACGGTTCTTCAGCGCGCTATAGTCGCCTTCCGGGCCGACGCGAACTGTCTGGAAGGTGCCTGCCGGTGTCTTAAGCTGCTCCTTGCCTTCGACGTGGGCGCGAATCGTGACTGTTTTACCGCCGTCGTTCAGTGGAAAGCTGTAAGCAGCGTCTTTTTGAAGCGGCAGTGTTGAGAGGTACAGGATTCCCGACATTACATCGGTGACGCAACTCGGAATCTCGTTCTCAGTACGCTTTGATTGCCCAGTCTTCAGGTTCTTTTCTTGCAACACCGCCTTACCGATTTTGTAATCGAACGTAACCGTGGTGTCGCGCCAATGCGATCCTTCTTCCGTGTGCTTGATGAGCTTGTTCGAGCAGGGACTCTGGGCGTCGAAGTAGGAATTGAAACGGTCGTGCACGTGGAACAATAGCGCAACGACGCCCGTGGAATCGGCAGTACCGCTGACGTGCTCCTGATTGCCTTCCCGCTCGACGCGCAAGGTGGCAAAGCCCGCGGTGACAAAGCGGTATTCCGCTTCGTAGCGCAGGGTCTCGCGTGGAAATTCGAATCCCGCACGGAGCGGCTGGATTCGCGCCTCTGCTCCAATGGAGGCGCCGGTTTGGGCCGTGCCCGTCGAGGTACCTTGGGCGATCACCACCGGGGCACTTGTTCCGGGCGCCACCAGGCTGATCGCAAATATCCAAAAAAATGCAATGGTGCGACTAAGTGACTTCACCATGTATGAGAGAACCTGAGCATCCTCACAACAAGGGCCGCCAACATTACGGCGGCCCCGATACTTGCATTGTACTCGCCATGCTGCAGATAGAGCTTGGACGAGAATCCCGTAGTAAGACCCGAGAACCAGATTGAGTGCGGAATGAGGCGCGGCACGCGTCGCGCATAATCGTCGTATTCGGCAAAGCGCGCGCGTAGAAATGCCTCTTCCGAGTGAATTACCGGCAGATAAATGAGAACGAATAGCACGACGATGCCCAGCGCAATCCACACATCGCGCGCGGCGATGGCGAATCCGATGGCAATGATGATGGAACCGAGGTACAGAGGATTACGACAGTAGGCGTAAGGCCCGGTGGTGGCCAGCACTTCGTTCTTGTTTACGTGACCTGAGGCGACGGCCCGCAAGAAAATACCGATGGCTGCAACTGCCCCTCCTACGGCCAACGAAAGCCAGTTCGGCTGTGCCCGCCACAAGTAGAAAACGGCGAACAAGAATCCCAGGGGTACGCGAATGCGACGAGCGATGGTTTTCCAACTGCCCGGTACAGCGGCCTCAGTCATTCTGCTCCTTCAACAGCGAGTCCGCCGCGGAGATCACTTCGTCGGCTGTGATGGACTGCAGGGCTGCATCAGGTGCGTCGTCATGCGAGCTGTTGTCGGCGCTGTCAGGGCTGCGCAGCACAACTGATCTCGTTCCATAGGGGCCGTTGCGCTCGGGGCGGGTCGGCCCGAACAGCGCTACAATCGGCACTCCTAACGCTGCCGCCAGGTGCATGGGACCGGTATCCCCGCCTACAAACAGACCGGCGCGACGCGTCAGGGCAATGAGCTGACTCACCGAACAAGGTACAGGACGCGCCAGCTCGTCGCTGGCTTCGCGCACCGCCTGCGCCAGCGATTCTTCCTGCGGACCGTAATTCACCATCACTGCCATGCCTCGGTCGGTCAGGGCTTTCGCCACTTCGCCATACGACTTCGCCGGCCAGCACTTGGCTCCCCATCCGGCGCCCGGATTCATCACCACCAAGGGCGCAAACCCGATGGACATGCAAAACCTGTCGGCCCACGCTTCGGTGGCTGGATCATGGGGAAATACCGGCTCCTTATAGTTCAATTCTTCGCCCGCGACTGCCGATGCCAGCGCGAGCGCGTGCTCCACCACGTGCTGGCCGGGAGTAGAGATCGCACTGGTGTAGAAGCGCCGCGCCGGGGCTTCTCGCGGCCGTTCGGCGCCGACTCGAGTTTTCGCGCCCGACAGGCGCCCCGCCATAGCCGACCGTATCGTGCCTTGCAGATCGAGCGCCACTTGATACTTCATTGCGCGCACTTCGCGCATGCAGCTTCCCATCTCGCGCCAGGTCGCGGCCGAAGATAATTCTTTTCGCCACTCCTTGAAATCGGAAACGTGCACCCAGTCGATGATCGGCTTCAGCTCCGAGCGCAGCCGCATTCGCTCGGTCTCGTGGGCGCAAAGCAGCTCCATCCAACGCTGCTCGATCAGCCAGCCCACATGCAAATTGGGCCGCGCTACACGCAAGGCGGCGACAGCCGGAATGCCGTGAATCACGTCTCCCATGGCGCTCATGCGCACCACCAGAACGCGCAACTCTTCGTTCTCCGAGCCTTCCAGCTCCGCCAACGCCACCGTATCCGGAACGGGTTGGGAAAGCGGCTGGCTCATCGCTTGCGCTGGCCTCCTGAGGGCGCTCGCAACTCGCTCAGAAATTCCGTCGTCGAGTGGTCTTTGGGGTCGCCAACGATTTCCACTCGTCCTCCGTGAGCCAGCAGCTCGTCACGCTCCGGTACGCTCTCGCGCGTGTAGTCGGTGCCTTTGGCCTGCACGTCGGGATGGATTTCGCGAATGAGGCCGCGTATATCCGGCTCATCGAAGACCACTACAGCATCAACATCGGTCAATGCGGCCATCATCTCGGCGCGCTCTTCGGCCGGCATCAGTGGACGCCCCTCGCCCTTCAACTGCCGCACACTGTAGTCCGAGTTGATGGCTACAATCAGCTTGCCGCCGAGTTGCTTGGCGCCACGCAAATAACGGATGTGCCCGACGTGCAGCAAATCAAAACAGCCGTTGGCGAGCACGATTTGCTCGCCGGAGTGGCGCCACTCCGCCACCAGCGACGCCAGCCTCGCGCGCGTGACGATTTTGGTCTGACTCTGGTTTTCGCTCACGATTTCTTCGCAGCCGCGTATTTGTCAACGGTTGCCAGCAATTCCCTTCGCGATACTGTGGCGGTTCCGCGTTTCATCACCACGATTCCGCCTGCCAGGTTGGCCAATTGCGCCGCACTTGTTGTATCTGCACCGGCAGCCAATGCAGCGGTAAAGGTTGCGATCACGGTGTCGCCGGCGCCAGTGACATCTACCACCTGATCCGAGCCGAAGATGGGGATCACCAGCGGCTCTTTATTCTTTTCGAAGGCCACCATTCCGTCCCGTCCGCGGGTGATCACCAACGATTCCAACTGCATCCGCTGAAGCAATTGTTTGCCTGCTGCAAACAGGCGCTCGTTGTCAACGCCAATTCTGATCCCGAGCGCCTCTTCCACCTCTGGCTCGTTGGGAGTGGCGGCGGTTACTCTTGCGTATTCCAGCATTCGATAACGGGAGTCCAGCGTAATCGGCTTTCTTGCCTCCCCGGCTTTGGCCCTTATGGCACGAAGAATTGCTGGCGTTGCGGCACCGTATCCGTAATCGGAAACCAGGAGTGCGTCGGCCTTTGCGCTCTGATCGCTAACCGCCTTCACCAGCTGCTTCGTCGCCGGTTGTCCATCGGAGAGCACCGCGGCCTCGCGGTCCACGCGTACTACCTGCTGACGGCTGGAGTGCGACGTACCCGCAAGGATGCGGGTTTTGGTGGTCGTTATCAGTCCTTTCAGCCGAGTAATGCCGTCGGTGGGAATCCTTTCCTTGCGAAAGCACTCCATCAGCAACTCCCCCGGGTCGTCATTGCCGACCACGCCAACCGGAAACACCTTCACACCCAACGATGCCAGATTCATTACGGCGTTACCGCCCCCACCCGGCAACACCGTCCGCTCGCGGTGTCTCAGTATGAGCACCGGCGCTTCGCGTGAGACGCGAGAAATTTCGCCGTACACGAATTCATCAGCCATGAGGTCGGCCAGAACGGTAATCGATACGCCGGGGAATGACTGAACAATCGACTTCAACCGTGCTGCATCTGGGTTTTGTTTCGCCATCGAATTTTGCGCAGTTCGCTAAGATGCTATCCACAGGTAATAAGCTGGGAACGGATCTTTCATTCTCTCACGCGCATTTCGTTATGCCGCCCCATAGCTTCGCAAATGCGCTCGATTGCTTCCGAACCGTCTTGCGCAAACTCCATGCGCACAGAAACCACATAGAGCGGACGCAATTGGTCGGCGAACTGTCCCAGGTTGATGGCATCTTTCTCCGTGGTAATGAAGGCGGTAGCTCCCACCTGCTGCCCCTGCTTATACAGCGCCTCCACGTCTCGGCCTTCATAGGCGTAGTGGTCGCGAAACGCGCGTGTGCCCGCTACGCAAACGCCCGCCTCGGCTAATGCCGTGTAAAAGCCTTCTGGCCGGGCAATAGCGCAAAAGGCAAAGCAAGGTCCCTGTACCTGCGGAGCAACAATGCCGCGCTTTACCCGCCATACAGCTTGCCCATCGCGAATCGGCGGCAGTTCGCGGCCGAACTGGTCGATCAAGACGAGGGCAGAGGCCCTCCCCAACGAACTCAGCGGTTCCCGCAGTCTGCCCAACGGCAACAGAGAATCCCGCAGGTCGCGCTGAGTGACCAGCACAATGTCGAAGTCACGTGCCAGACGGCGATGCTGAAATCCGTCGTCGAGCAGGTGCCACTGCGATCCAAATTTCTCTTCGGCCAGGCGGCCAGCTTCGAAGCGATCCTCGCCTACGATTACCGGCACACCGAGCTGGCGCGCTATTAACAGCGGTTCGTCTCCAAATTCGCGCGGCCCGCCCATTGCGTCGACCAGCTTGACACCCTTCGACCCTCGTCCATAACCGCGCGAAAGCACATCGAACGTGACGCCGCCCTGTTTGAGCCGTCCTCCCAGCATGATCACGAACGGCGTCTTGCCCGCTCCACCTGCCGAGATGCTACCGACGCTTACCACCGGCGCGCGAAGCCGCTGCGTGCCAAGCATGCCGCGATCGTACAGCCGATTACGCAGACTGATTCCCGTACCATAGATTGCGCCCAGCAAGCTCACGCTCGCGTCTCCATAGGAAGGTTGGGCGGCACACCCAGAAGCGACATAAGCGCCTCTACCGTGCGACTGGTTGCGCCCTGCTCAGTGCGCAGCACTTCGAGGGCGCGCTGCCCCAATTGCCTGCACGGCTCGGGATTTGCCAGGAGCTCCAGAACTGTGGCCGCAAGCGTCTCGCGCGCAACGACACGCAAGGCCTGTGACTGTTGAAAGATCCTGATGATGTCACGGAAGTTCTCGGTGTGCGGGCCGACTAAAATCGCTACCCCAAACTGTGCTGCTTCAAGTACATTATGCCCGCCCTTAGGGACCAGGCTCCCTCCCACGAACGCAATGTCAGCAAACTGGTACAGGGCCGCCAACTCGCCGATGCTGTCCAGCAGGAAGACGCCTCCCGCAGGAAGCTGACGGCCGTCCCACGCCGACCGCCGCTGCCAGCGCAGCTGGGAGCTTTCCAGCAAGGCGGCCGCAGGCGCAAAGCGCTCCGGATGCCGGGGTGCCAACACCATCATCGCCGACGGATGCTGATCTCGTACCTGCCGAAAGCACTCCAAAAGCATCTGCTCTTCACCGTCCAACGTGCTGCCGGCGGCGATCACCGGTCCGATCGCGTCACGCACAAGAGCCACCGCAAAATCTTCCGCAATCTGAACGTTGCCCGGGGGCTTTACCTCGAATTTCAGGTTGCCGCCAACCAGCACCCGCTCTGCGGGAGCGCCAATCTCGACCAGTCGCTGCGCATCCAACTTGCTCTGCGCCAGGAATACATCGACACTTCGCATCACCCTGCGCAATAAAGACCGAAACCGCCGATAGCGCGGTAAGGAGCGGTCTGAAACCCTCGCATTGACGACCGCAACGCGCACGCCCGTTGTCCGGGCCCGACGCAGAAGGTTGGGCCAGAATTCGCTTTCTGCCAGCACCAGCAGATGGGGTTGCAGTGCCCCGAGGTACGCTTTGACTGCAAACGTGAAATCCAACGGAAGGTAGAACACGTTCTTCTCACCAAAACGCTCACGCGCCAGTCGCTGTCCGCTGTCCGTCGTGGTCGAAACCACCACCCGCCAGCCTGGCAGTCGAGTTTTCAGCTCCTCGATGACTCGCGACATCGCGAGGACCTCGCCTACTGACACCGCATGAATCCAAATCGTTGCCTGACCCTTTGCTCCACGCAGGCGCGCGGGGACACACCCCACCCGTTCCCCTAGTCCCGCACGGTACTTGCCATGACGCAGCATTTCGAGCACCCACCAGGGCGCGCTCAGTATTAGCGCCAAGGCCAGCAGTACGTTGTAGGCAAAATACACCCTGCGATTGTACTTGCCGCGCGATTGCCTCCCAACGCCGGGTTGTCCGCCTTGGCGGGCGCAAGCGATAATCGGGATATGGTGCCGATCCGGTGTATTGGTTATGCGGCCTTACTGGCGTTGCTTCTTGCCTCTCCGCTCTTCGCCTTCAAAGACTTTGTCATGCCGCACGCGGAAAATGCAGCCTCTTACGCCAGCAAAGACTCTCATCCGAATGAGAAAGTCACCATTGCTCTGGACGTTTACGACAGCTCACCCAAAGACGAGGTCTTCACCACGCATTACCTGCAGGAAGGCATTTTGCCGGTCTTCCTTGTCATCACCAACGACGGCGATAGACCGATCTCCCTCACCCAAATGCATGCCCAACTCGTGACTGCCGGCCGCGCCAAACTTGATTCGCTCAGCGTCGACGACGTGATGCGCCGGGTGGGACACGTAAACGTCAGCAGCACCAATCCCGGAGGCCGTACCACGCCTATTCCTATCCCGGGCACTGGCGGCAAGAACAAGAAAGCCCAGCAGCAACTTGAGGAAGTGAGTCGGGCTAAGTTCAGCGCCTATGCCGTCGAGCCTCATTCGACGCAGGGTGGCTTTCTCTTCTTCGATATTCAGGACCTGCGCAATCCTGCAGCCGGAGCTCACCTGTACATCGATGGCGTGCGCGATTCCGGGGGTACTGAATTGATGTACTTCGATGTTCCGGTCACTGCGCAACCTGCCGTTCAGTCCACTGGACGGTAATCGTTGTTCGTCGATTCGGCGGCTAGTGGCTGCCGTTGGGGTACACGAGAATCTTGCTGGCCACTTCAGTTTTCAGCCGCTCCACGCCCTTGGAAAAATCCCTCATGGCGATGCGGTCGGTAATCACCGGATGCGGGTCGAGCTTGCCGGCCTTGAGCAGCGCCGTCATCTGGTACCAGGTTTGATACATGCGGCGTCCATTAATGCCCTGAATCGTCGCGCCTTTGAAGATCACATCCTCAGCAAAATTCAGTTCCACGGGCTTTGACGGAATGCCCAGCATCGAAATGCGTCCCCCCAGCCGCAGAATGCGAAATGCCAGCCGGATGGCCTGGGAGCGTCCGGCCATCTCCAGCACAACATCAACGCCGGTGCCGCCGGTGTGATCCATCACGACCTGATACACATCGTCTTTGGTCGGATCGAGAACGAAGTCCGGCCTCATCTGTTCCGCGATCCGGCGGCGGTATTCGTTCACTTCGAGAGCAAAGATCTGGGTCGCACCGCAAGCGCGCGCTACTGCAATGGAGAACAATCCGATCGGCCCGCAGCCGGTGATGGCAACTGACTTGGCGGCAATGTCTCCTGCTAGCACCGTATGTACGGCGTTTCCGAGGGGGTCGAGGATGGAAGCGTAATCCTGCGGAATCGAGGGATCGAGCTTCCAAATGTTCGACTCAGGGATGACGACATATTCCGCGAACGCGCCGTTGGCGTCGACGCCGATAATCTTTACGTGCTGGCAAATGTGTGCCTCGCCGGTGCGGCATTGCAAGCACTTGCCACAGGCCACATGCATCTCAGCGGAGACGGAGTCGCCTTCCTGGACGCTAGTGACCTCGCTGCCAACCGTTTCGACCACACCGCAGAATTCGTGACCAGGTATCAGTGGCGGATGAATGCGCCGCTGCGCCCACTGGTCCCAGTTGTAGATGTGAAGGTCGGTACCGCAGATGGAAGCAACTTTGACTTTGACGAGAACTTCTGTGGGGCCGAATTCGCGCTTCGGTACTTGGCGGACTTCGCTGCCCGGCGCCGATGTGGGCTTGACTACGGCAAGCATGGAGTTGGACATGAGGAACTCTTCAGCCCCAACTGCGGCGGCGACACGTCGGCCCAATATCCAGCACCGGCCGTGAGCAAAATCATGATTCTAGCACGCGCGCTGCTGGCCACCGCGGTGTAGCCACAGGGCAAACACTGTGGCAGGAAGAGGCGGTGGCGGAGCGGCCTGAGCAACAGGCACCGTTTCCAGTTCCATCTTGATGCCCCACTATCGAAGCCCAGTTGTACAGCAGTGCGGAGATCGGGCTAATTTCAAGGCCGATGGCGCCATACAGGTA
>DASRAA010000150.1:0-3797 GCA_035638375.1 Binatia bacterium
AAATCACCTGCACCTGCGGAACTAAGCTCTGGATACAGATCACGCCATAGCTGAGCCGCGTCGCTGCCTCGTCTTAACTCGCCTGTCTTCTTCGCTGCCGTCACCAGTGATTTGAAGTAGGCAGCCAAGTACTGTACATCAGCGTCTTCGACTGTCGGCTCGGTGAACCTGTAATTTCCTTTAGCAGCCTGTGTCGTGCGCCGGGATAAACCGGCGTGGAGTAGTGAATGAAAGAGTCATACAGGAAAGGAGTAGCGAACCATCCTGACCCCGAGTCATGCGTGGCCAACCGTGAGGCTGGCGGCGAAGCGTTGACAGGGGCACATGCAGGCAGGGTATTGAGCTGCGAAATAATCGCAACCAGGGTGCCGACGTCGTGACACGTGGCGGAAGGCAATATCCACGGATGCGCCAACGCGAGCATCCGGCGGACCCTGCGCAGTCAGAGGCCCCAGGCATGCATGGAAACTCCACGCGCGAGAACCGGGAGACCCCATCGATGCCCGCTAGGAAGTTACGGCGGGCCGGTTGGAGAAGGCCATGAGCCGGAAGTCCAACATGCACGTCGGTGGGGAGTCGGACGGTTGCGTAGTACCGTCGAAGCGTCCGAACAATGGTGGGCCACCACCAGCGGAGGGCGTGGAAGGAAGGCAACCGATCAAAGAGAACATTGGGCAGGCGACCGCGCCCCGGACCCAGAGCCGGATCAGCGAGTTGAGCGACTTGCTCGGTGT
Source organism: Binatia bacterium (assembly GCA_035638375.1). Classification (GTDB taxonomy): domain Bacteria; phylum Acidobacteriota; class Terriglobia; order Terriglobales; family Acidobacteriaceae; genus DASRAA01. The sequence continues at coordinate 735 of DASRAA010000150.1, forward strand.
GCGTAAGGCAGCACGTAAAGACAAGCGGACGCGGTTCACTGCGCTGCTTCACCACGTCACCGTCAATCTGCTGCGGGACAGCTACTACGCTCTGAAGCGAGATGCTGCGCCTGGAGTGGATGGCACGACGTGGCAGGAGTACGAGACGGGCCTGGATGAGAAACTGGCAGACTTACATAGCCGAATCCATCGAGGGACGTATCGAGCGCAGCCTTCCAAGAGAACCTACATCCCGAAAGCTGATGGACGGCAACGCCCCTTGGGCATCGCAGCCTTGGAGGATAAAATCGTTCAGCAAGCCGTAGTGACGGTCCTCAACCAGATTTACGAAGAGGACTTCCTGGGGTTCTCCTATGGGTTCCGGCCCGGGCGCAGCCAACATGATGCGTTGGACGCGCTCTGGGTAGGGATCATGCGGAAGAAGGTGAACTGGATACTCGATGCAGACGTTCGTGGATTTTTCGACAATTTGTCGCAGGAATGGCTGGTCAAATTTATCGAGCACCGCATCGCCGACCGAAGGATCCTGCGCCTGATCCAGAAGTGGTTGAGGGCTGGAGTATCTGAGGAAGGGAAGTGGTCGAAGACAGAGGTAGGAACCCCGCAAGGGGCAGTGGCCTCACCGCTGCTGGCAAACATCTACCTGCATTACGTTTTCGACCTGTGGGTCCGGCACTGGCGTAAACATCATGCCACGGGCGATGTGATCGTCGTCCGCTACGCCGATGATATCGTCGCGGGATTCGAAAATCGTTCCGACGCGGAGCGTTTCCTCCAGGAATGGAAGGAACGCCTGCAGAAGTTCGGGCTGGAGTTACACCCGGACAAGACACGCCTGATTGAGTTCGGGCGCAATGTAGCCGAAAACCGGAAACGGCGAGGCGATGGCAAGCCGGAAGTGTTTGACTTTCTGGGCTTCACGCACATGTGTGGGAAGACTCGGAAAACCGGCCGGTTCATCGTCAAGCGCAAGACCATACGCAAGCGACTCTCTGCCAAGCTGAAAGAGCTGCAGGAGGAGCTGCGGCGACGCTGGCATCAGCCGGTGGCAGAGGTCGGGAGGTGGTTGAGGTCGGTCGTACAAGGCTATCTTAACTATCATGCAGTACCCGGCAATATGGACAGCTTGAACAGTTTTCGGTCCCAGGTGATCTGGCGTTGGTACCGCGCGCTTCGGCGGCGGAGCCAGCGTGACCGGATGACGTGGGAGCGGTTCCGGCGGTTGGTCGATCGATGGATTCCGAGTGCTAGGATTCTGCATCCGCACCCGAATGTGCGCTTTGACGCCAAGTATCTAAGATAGGAGCCGTATGCAGTAATGCTGCTTGTACGGATCTGTGCGGGGGGCGTCGGGTAACTGGCGTCCCTACCGCGACTAAACCACCGTTTTTTCGAGAATCGCCGAGACTGGAATGAAGTACTTTGCGCGGTAAAGAATTACTCGCGCCCGTCTGGATTCGCGGATTGGGAGGCCCCGAGGGCGTCGTGGGCTTCCATCAGCGCCAAAAACGCGAAAAACAGTTCGATAACGCTCTCATGAGCGGCGCGGGGCTTGCCCGCGCCGTCCAGCCAACGCATCAGCAGCGCAAGGTTGCATGCCGCTGCTTGAATCACGAACTTTTTGTGCACATTGTCCAGCCCTCTCACGTAGAGCCGGTCCACGCCCCCGGTGTCGAACTGATGCGCGAAGTTCCGCTCGATCCGCTCCCCACGTTGCCGTTGCAGCCGCTTGCCGCGATTACCTCGTACGCGCCGCCGGTTGTCATAGACTGCCTGCTTCTCCGTTTCTCGGCCGTCCCAGTTGCGAGGCCCGCGATCGGGTTCGGCGATGTAACTCCGCACTTCCAATTCCACCAGGTCGACGAGCACCTCATTGCTGTGATAACCCTTGTCGGCAACCACTTCTTGCACGCCCTCTGGATGCACTCCGGACTGGCCTTCGGCCGGCTCCACATCGATCAGCTCGGCTACCGCGACCCCTGCCTCGATCACCGTTTCTCTGACCGTCGCGGTGTCGGCGGCGGCTCCGCCGTGCGTGGTGACGGCAACGATCGCGCCCGTTTCCATATCCACGGCGTTTTCGGCTTTGTAGGCCAGCCCCGTGCGGCCATCCTTCAGTTTGGTGATCTCGGCGTCTTCGTCCACCGGGCTCTTCCAATCTTCGTTGGAGGTCTTCTTCTTGCGCTTGCGATCCATACGCAGCAACGCCGCGGCATCCTTGGCCTCGATTCCTTCGGCCTCGGCCAGACGCTTCAGGTACTCCATGTAACTCTCGCCGGTGTCGCGCCGCACGATGGACTTCATGGCCGCGTTGGCTTCCAACGTAGTCGAATCGACGCCGACGGTTTTGCCCTTGATGAGTCCTGACAGCGCCAATTGCTCCAGCACCCAACTGAAGATCCGCTGATGAGTTTCTGCGTCGATCAGGCGTCGGGTTCGCGAGATAGTGACGTGATCGGGCGTACTCTCATCCAGGCCGATAGACAGGAACTGGCGTAACGTGAGGGAATCGGCCAGTCGCCAGGCGATGCCCCGCTCGCTGTCGAGCCCTTCGAAGAACCCGATCGTCATGACGCGAAAGTATTGGCCGGGTGGCAACGATGGCCGTCCGAGTTTGTGGTGGTAGAACCTGGCGCACTGGGTTTCGCAGAAACCATCGAACCCGGCCGCGTCCAGCACCTCGTTGAGGCGCGTGTAGAACGGATGGCCGGGCGCGGTGGCGATTTCGCCGCCGTACCAGAGGTTCTCTTGTCTCTCTCGCATCTTGCGGGTGCCCATCGCCATGAATGAATTGTAGGTCTAAAACATTTCGCGGTCCAGATGTTTCCCACACTTTAGACACAGGCTGTTAACGTGCCGCACTCGAACCGGCACCAAGAAATCACGTCGCGTGGTCGAGCCTGAACCTTCCCCCAATGCCGCGCGCCGGGACTGCGTGTCCTGCCAAGCCGTAAGTTTCAGCCAATCACTTCGGCCAAATCGAGCTGTGGAGGCACCCTTCAGCATCACGACGACAAAGGCATGCCCACTGCCTTCGTCATCGTAGTACCCGCCAGCCAGGCG